>JAQCAK010000391.1 GCA_027621895.1 Pseudomonadota bacterium
GCAGGAGGCCCGTCCCTCCAGCACATCCAGCCGATCAGCCATATCAGCAGTCTCCCGGGAGAACGGATCCCGGTCGGAAAAAACAGCTGCCAGCAGACTCGCTGGCCGCGCAAGACCTGATTCCCCGCCCCGGATCAGCATGTGTGCCAGGCGAGGATGTGTCGGCAGTGACGCCATCTGCTGACCGTGCGGTGTCAGACGCCATTGCATTTCCCCCCTGTCAACCTGGCAGGTGACTGCACCCAGCAGATCCAGCAGCGCCAGCGCCTGTTGCCAGGCCCCTGCGGGCGGCACATCCAGCCAGGCAAGCTCCGCAGGGTCATTCACTCCCCAGGCAAACAGTGTTAACGCGAGCGGTGCCAGATCGGCCTCAAGAATTTCCGGCGTGGCATGGCTGGCAAGCTGATGCTGCTGGTCCCGGGACCATAAACGGTAACAGTGACCCGGTCCGAGCCTGCCCGCCCGGCCAGCCCGCTGGTCCGCGGACGCCGCCGAGATCCGCCGGGTCTGCAACCGGGTCATGCCGGTGTTGGGGTCAAATGAGGGTTCCCGGACAAGCCCCGAATCAATCACAACATCGACACCCTCGATCGTCAGGCTGGTTTCCGCAACATTCGTCGACAGCACGATTTTCCGTCTGCCATCTTCGAGCGGTGCCAGGGCCGCGCGCTGATCTTCCAGCGATAGACTGCCGAACAGGGGAAACACCTTGACGTCCTGCAGCAGTGGCCCAACCAGCTGATCGACAATCGCCTGTTCAATCCGCCTTATCTCCGCCTCTCCCGGGAGGAATACCAGCAGGCTGCTGGCCGGATGAGCTTTCAGGGCCTCCCCGACCGCATTGATCACACGGTCATCAACACGGTCACGGGGCTGACTCGCCCTGCCAAAGTGAATCTCCACGGGATACTGCCGGCCCTCGCTGCAAATCAGCGGTGCATCGATCAGCGTGGCGATGCGCTCGACATCGAGGGTTGCAGACATGACCAGCAATTTGAGTGGGTCATCAGACCTGAACAGTTCCCGCCCTTTCAGTGCCAGTGCCAGCGCCAGATCGGCATCAAGGCTTCTTTCATGGAACTCGTCAAAAATCAGCAGGCCCACCTCCTCCAGTGAAGGATCTGCCTGCAGCATCCGGGTGAGAATACCTTCTGTGATGACCTCGATTTTCGTGCCAGCAGAGACCCGCGTCTCCAGGCGCATGCGATAGCCCACGGTCTGGCCGGGCGATTCATGCAGCAGATCAGACATTCGCTGGGCAGCGGCCCGCGTCGCAATCCTGCGCGGTTCAAGCATCAGGATCTTGCGATGACCGAGCCAGGGGACTTCCGCCAGCGCAAGCGGTACCAGGGTGGTTTTACCCGCGCCGGGCGGCGCCTGCAGCACCGCCTGATGATGGGAAGTCAATGCGGACTTCAGCTCATCGAGAATCGCGGTGACCGGCAGGTCCGATGTGTTTGTTTCGTCGCTGTTGACGCCTGTTCTCCTGCGCACACCCGATATTCACCGGGTTAAATGCGCAGGATATCACCAGCCGGGTCCTGGACCCGAACCCTTCAGCGAGGGGATTCCCCGACGCTAGCCTGTCTGGAACAACCTGGGCAGATCTTCGTCGGAGCATTCCACAATCGCTTCCACCCACTTGTGGAAGTTCTGGCTACCGCCCTCGTTGCGTCCATAGAGCACATGCTTCATGGCACCGAAGTTGAGATTCTTCTGCAACGCGATACCGGTCTTGTAGTCTTCCTCCGATACGACGTACTTGAGGAAGTCGAACTGTTCCCTGGCTGCCCGCTTGTCGTCGTCGGTTTCCGGCGCCTCCTGCATCAGGTAGTACTGAATGGTTTTCGAGGTACCCGGTGTGTCACCCGGAAACAGCTGGGAGATCATGACCGACCGGCCGCCACCCTCGAAACTCGCAATGGAGATATGCGGAAAGATGGTCCAGACACCCTGGAGGAGCTGATTTACCGGCCATTCGCTTTCAGGCAGGTTTTCATATTCCTCGAAGGTCGTGTCAGGTCTTCCCAGGTGGGCGTGCGGGCCCCAGAAATAATAATTGGCCTTGTTGCTGATATCGGTCCCAAAAGTTTTTCCATGCAGGATCGGCAGATGGTAGTAATCCAGGTAGCCGTCATAGGCAATCTTCCAGTTGGGACCTTCCAGCTCCTGGGTTGCCTGAAGATGCCAGGAATCAAAACCAAAGTCTGCGAGCATGGCATCGTAGCCCGACAGAAAATCCTCGATCGCCAGGTTCGAATCCGGGTTCAGGGTAACCCAGATCAAACCCGCTCTCTCGAGACAGGGCAGTTCGGTCAGTCCGTATTCGCTTTTGTTGACATCGCCAAAGTCCTTTTCGGAATAAACCGCGACCAGTTCACCGTCAGGACTGAAGGTCCAGGCGTGGTAGGGACAGGTAAACCGGTGGGTCCTGCCACGACCTTCTTCCACCAGGCAGGCACCGCGATGGGTGCACATGTTCAGGAATGCCTTGACCTAACCAGTGCGGGTTCGGGTAATCAGCACCTGAACACCGGTTGCATCGATAGCCTTGTAATCCCCGATCTCCCTGACCTCTGCGGTCGTGGCCAGCATCAGCGGGATGCGACGGAAAATCTGCTTCATTTCTGCCTGCCAGCGATCCTGGTCGTAAAACTGCTCAACAGGAACCTTGTAGATTTCGTCAGTCCTGTCCATGGTGCCAGCCCGACCATGCGCAAGGTCCGTACGGGCGATTTCAACGAGTTGTGCCAGTGACATGGTTCTTCCCTCCAGTATTGGTCACCAGCCCGGATCAGATATTCCCGGAGCCGGCAATTAATTGACAACCCAGTATAAATTTACCCGTCGTCGATAAACGTTGACGCAGGTCAAATCACCGATAAACCGGAGCCTTCGATAACGGTATACTCGCCCGTTTTGCGAGCAATTCAGATGCAGACGACAGGCACATGCTGAAAATAGGTATCGTCGGCGGCGGCCAGCTGGCCGGACTGCTGGCCGCCGCCGTGAGGGATCAGGGCGCCCTGTGCTATTCACTCGACCCGGACCCGGACAGTCCTGCGGT
>JAQCAK010000392.1 GCA_027621895.1 Pseudomonadota bacterium
CAGGCTATCACCGATCGTGTTCAACTGGTCCACCAGTTCCGCCACATCGGTTTCAGCCGGCACCTGCACTTCCGCGTCGGCTGTGAACAGCAACTCGCCACTCATGGGTGCGGGTGCGACGCTGGTTTCCAGTTGCAGTACGTTCACCTGGCGCGCAGCCAGTTCGTTCATCACCTCGCTGAGGATACCGCGGCGATCTGGCCCGACAATATTCAGGCGCATCCTCGCACCAGCCGCTGATGGTTCGCTTTGAACCGGGTCGAGCACATTCACCGACAGATCGGGAATGGCTTCCAGTGCCAGGGTCAGGGACTCGATGTGTTCCTGGGCACATTCAACCTGTGCCATGCCAGAGAAGAACCCGCCCAGCTGGACCATCTGGCTTTCAAGCCAGTTACCCCCATGCTTGCTGACAACCTGGCTGAGGTGCCGGACGATGCCCGGCTGGTCTTTACCGATAAAACCGATCACGATATTCCTGGTCATTGAAGCCTCTTCGAATAGAGAAGATTTCAGTTTCGCGCAATGTGCAAGAGCGAACAACTGTGCGGCAATGCCAGGGGGGTGGTGCTAGTCAGGCAAGCCCAGGACGCGCTTCGCGATGATGTTCAGTTGAACTTCCTTGGTACCTCCCGCGATGGTCAGCGATTTGTTGTAAAGCCACTTCTTCACTGCCGCAACCTCTGCCTCGGTAGCCCCACCCTCTGTGTTCCAGTGATGTGCGCAGTTACCCATCGCCTGCATCAGCAGTTCGTCAGCTTCCTGCAAGTTCAGTGCATTAGTGAGCTTGACGGCAGATGACGTGAAACCAGGCGCACGACTGCTAAGCTCAGCGATAGCCCGGCGCTGCGTAATTTTTTGTGCGTGAGAGTTCATTTCGTGCGCAATGGTTCGCGAGCGGATAGCCGGATCTGCAATTTTCGATGCTTGCATACCCACGTACTTCGCGACCAGTTCAGGCAAGTTACTGACTTCGCTGCGCCCGCCTTGTGAGCCGGATATGTTGATCCCCGCATGTGTGGACCTTTCAAACTGCAGTAAGCGCTTACCAACCGTCCAACCGTTATCGACGCCGCCGATGACATCCCCTGCAGATGCAATGGCGTTCTGGAACAGGGTTTCACAAAAGGGAGAAGCACCGGAAATTAAAGGGATCGGTGTTACATCTACCCCTTCCTGGTGGAGATCAATCAGCATCAGACTGATGCCATCGTATCGCGATTTTTCTGGAGACGTCCTTACCAACGCAAAGATGAAATCACAGTACATAGCGTCGCTGGTCCAGGTTTTCCGACCGTTAATGACGTAGTTGTCACCCTCTCGGACGGCTTTCGTCTGCAGGCTCGCAAGATCAGAACCCGCACCTGGCTCAGAATATCCCATCGCCCAGGCACCTTCCCCCCCAGCACAGATCGGCAACCAGCGGGTTTTCTGATCCTCCGTTCCATATTCCAGAATGGTCGGGCCAATATAATTCACGCCACGCCCGGTCAAAGGAGGCCGCGCGCTAATTCGGGTCATCTCGTCAATCAGTATTGAGTACTCCACATTAGTCAGGGCTGCACCACCATACTCCCGCGGCCAGGTTGGTACTGTCCATCCCCGCTCGACCATCCGGTCGAGCCATAGCCTGACATCAGAGTCCAGCTTGATCGATTTACTACCGATGGGAACGGGCCCTGGCCCCCGCGCTCCCGGCGGGCAGTTCTCGCTAAGCCACGCTCTCGTTTCTGCTCTGAATTCCTGAATTTCACTCACAATAACAACTACCTGAATTTCGACTGGCAACCATTATTGTATAACACGTTATAGATATATGCGGGAAGTACTTGCGCAACAAATGAACATATAGCAATATCTGTCCACTTACGGCATTGCCCTGCGGGTATAGGAGTCCACATGACCAGTTTGCCACACCCCATAAGCGCGGAAGAAATGAAGGAGTTTAAGCGAGACGGCGCAGTCCTCCTCAAAGGTATGCTGAACGATCACTGGCTGCAGATACTGGAAGAGGGTATTGAATACGCCATTGACACACCGGATACCATGTCGACGGGACTCGACAGACCACTACGAATCGATCAGTTTCCGGCAGGCCGCTCACCGAAACTACAGACCATACTGAAAGAATCGCCGATACCAGAGATCGTCAGCACTTTGCTGGATGCGCCCGTTCGATTCTATATGGACCAGATGTTCTGCAAACCTGCCGGGGAACTCCCGCCAACTCCCTGGCATCAGGATACCTGTTACTACAATATCGAGGGCCATCAACTAATCCGGGCCTGGGTCAGTATTGATCCTGTACCAAGGAATATCAGCATGGAAGTCGTAAAAGGTTCGCATCTTTGGAATGTGACCTACCGATCCGTCTCTGGAAAGCCACGAGAGGATGATCCCACCGGAGCAGCAGAAGCAGATAAGCAGCTTGAAAAAGGCACACCAATTTTGGGTGTCGACAGCCATAAAAACTTCAGCTACTCGAACGGCTTCTTCGACGAAACGCTGCCTACCGTGCCAGACATCAATGGCAACCGTGATTCCTTCGATATCAAGGGGTGGGACTACGAGCCGGGTGATGTGCTGCTGTTTCACGGGAATATCCTTCATGGTGCGGTTGGCGGGGTCACGCTGGCACATCCGAGGCGTTCGTATGCCAGCCTATGGGCCGGTCCTGATGTTTACTACCTGCACAGGCGCGGCCAGATACTGCCTGACCCCGTCGAATTGTATCGGTACGCACCTGAAACTGGCCAACTGCTTTCCGAATTCCCGGACGTTTTCCCGGTTCTGGCCGATAAACGCGCTGGATGACATGACGCGCGCCATAAGAATGCGGTCAGATAAACCCTGTGCTCGGTCCAGTTGCTTTGCAATCTGGTTTTGGCCAATATGGGGAAACTCCCATAAGTATAACGTGGTATATATATCGTGAACGAACTGACAGGTGTTAGAACCATGGATGCCGCCTTCGAAGCATTGCTTGAAGCGGACACAAAGCGGGAACACATCAGCGATGCTCTGAAGCGCAACGCGCCCCTGCCACCCGGCCCCACGCT
>JAQCAK010000393.1 GCA_027621895.1 Pseudomonadota bacterium
GCCGCCCTGGGCGCTTTTGTCCCGGAATGCCTGGATTTGCTTGAAGCACGCAGGCAGGAACTCGAGGCAAGAAAGTCTTACCTGGTGCCCGCCCTCAGGGATCTGGGCTTTGATATTCCTGTAGATCCGCAGGGTGCCTTTTATGTCTATGCCCGTTTACCGGCGGGTTATGACGATAGTGAAACCTTCTGTGCACGGTTGCTGGAAGAGGAATTTGTTGCCATCACCCCAGGGACAGATTTTGGAGAGTACCAGGCGAATCAGATGGTCAGGTTCAGCTACGCGGTGGGATTGCCGCGACTTAAGGAGGCTGTTGAACGTATCCAGCGGATGCTTTCATGAAAGCCTGGCTGACAGGCAGATTGATCAGGCGGTACAAGCGCTTTCTGGCGGATGTTCGCCTTGATGATGGATCAGTCATCACCGTGCATTGTCCGAACACGGGTTCAATGAAGAACTGCACGGAACAGGATGCCGAGGTCTGGCTTTCAACTTCGGAGAATCCGAACAGGAAGTACCCGCATACCTGGGAGCTGATAAAGACCCATCGGGGTCACTACATTGGTATCAATACTCACCGGGCTAATGAACTCGTCGAAACCGCCATCCGGTCCGGCAGGGTAACGCCGCTGACTGGTTATGCCAGTCTTGCCCGCGAGGTCAGGTACGGTACGCAGAACAGCAGGATCGACCTGTTGCTGACCGATGAGAACAAGGCGGATTGTTTCGTCGAGGTGAAAAGTGTCACGCTGCTGGAAGAGCCTGCCAGTCGGGGCGTGGGCTATTTCCCGGATGCGGTGAGTGAGCGTGGGTCGAAACACCTGGAAGAACTTCAGGCGGCAGTCGTCGCCGGTCACCGTGCAGTCTTGTTCTTTTGTGTCCAGCACACGGGTATCAACGAAGTGCGTCCCGCGGATCATATTGATGAACGCTATGGGCGACTGCTGCGGGAGGCGAAGGCTGCAGGGGTAGAACTGCTGGCTTACAAGGTGAGGAAGACGCCGCATGGACTTGCGCTGTCACGCCCTTTAGATGTGAACCTGCCATGAAACCTGCACTGCAAGACGGACGGTCAGCGTCCCGGTCACAGGTCTGGAAGCAGCTTTGGCTGACTTCCTTGCTGTTTGTCACTGCCGGTTTCTCGCTGATGGTTGGCGGCTCTTCCATCGGGCCGGCGGAAGTCATGGCCCTGGCCTGGGGCGAGGCGAGTGACAGTGCGAGAACGATCGTTCTTGATATCCGCCTGCCGCGTATACTGCTGGCAATGCTGGTCGGCGCAGGGGTTGCTGCCTCGGGCGCTGTCATCCAGGGGCTGTTTAGAAATCCCCTGGCGGACCCGGCGCTCATCGGCGTGTCGGCCGGTGCTGCCCTGTTTGCCTCCCTGTTCATGCTGCTGGGGGGCACGTCCGCATTTGCCATGCTGGGGCTGGCTGGCAGTGCGTTTACAGGTGGCCTGCTGGCAACCTGGATCGTGCTGATTGTCGGGCAGCGAGGCGGGGGCATCTCAACCATGTTGCTGGCGGGGATCGCGTTAAATGCGATTGCGCTCTCGGGTGTAGGGCTGCTGTCCTATCTTTCATCGGATGTGCAGCTTCGATCCATCTCTTTCTGGGCACTGGGCAGCCTCAACGGTGCCAGCTGGTCCGGGGTGATCGTTGCCCTGGTAATTCCGGTCGCCATTGGCTTCATGCTTTTGTCGGCGCGGGCATTGAACATCATGACCCTTGGCGAGGAGGAAGCCCGGTACCTGGGTGTGTCCCAGGATAAACTGCGCGTTCGCGTGATTCTCCTGAGTGCAGTGGCTGTTGGCGTCGGGGTTGCCCTGACCGGTGTTATTGCATTTCTGGGTCTTATTGTTCCCCACCTGGTTCGGATGATGGTGGGTGCCAGGCACGAGGTGCTGATTCCTGGCAGTGCGCTGCTGGGTGCCTTCCTGCTGGTGCTTGCAGACCTGTTCAGTCGCTCGGTGTTTGCACCGGCAGAGTTGCCCGTCGGTATCCTGACGGCCCTGATTGGGGGTCCTTTCTTCATCTACCTGATCGTCAGTCAGCAAAAGGAAAGGCTGACACTATGAACCTGGCCGCAGTTGACGTCAGTTATGAACGGGGTCCTGTCCGCATACTCGAACGAGTCTCGGTTGAGTTTCAGGCGGGCAGAACCACGGCACTGCTTGGACCAAATGGCGCGGGTAAGTCGACCTTGATCAGGCTTCTGGCGGGTTTCATGGCGCCCACTGAAGGCGTGGTGACGCTGGATGACAGACCTGTCGACAGCTATTCACTCTCTGCTCGCGCAAAAATGCTGGGCGTGCTCACCCAGAAGAGTACCCTGGAATTCCCGTTCACCGTGTCTGAGGTCATCGAGATGGGAGCCTCCACTGGCGGTGCTAACTCTCATGCCGTGAGCGCAGCTGCTGCCAGCGCTGTGGGTGTTGATCCGAACCGGGTGTATACCACGCTATCGGGTGGAGAGCGGCAGCTCGCCCAGATCGCCAGGGTTCTCGCACAGGTCTGGAACAGGGGCAGTGATGCCTTTCTTCTGATGGATGAACCCATGACCGCACTGGACCTGAAACACCAGCAACGGGTGGCGGGGCTGCTGTCGAACCTGAAAGCATCAGGTATGGGGCAGGTGATTGTCATGCATGATATCAATCTTGCTGCTGATATCGCAGATGATGTTGTACTGATGTCAGAAGGCGCTGTTGTAGCGGCCGGCGAAACCCGTGCTGTGCTGACGCTGCCGAACCTGGAGCGGACCTTCAGGACGCCGATGTCAGATGTTGCCCGAAGTGATGTCCCGTACTTTCGTGCCAGGCTCCAGGACTGACGCTGTCATGATCGCCAGCGGCCTGATCCTGTCCAGACACTGGCAGGATACCGGTGAGGGTCAGTTGCTGGAGTTCTGGCTCGCGACGCAGGCAGGGCCGCTCAGGGTCCAGCTCGAGGGCCAGGAGTCTGTGCTGTTTGTACCGGCGGACCGGTTGAAGCCTGCGGGCAAGGTTCTGCAGGGCCAGCTCAATTATCGTCATCGTGAGGTAGATCTCCGCTGT
>JAQCAK010000394.1 GCA_027621895.1 Pseudomonadota bacterium
GCCTTGCCTCTTAATCCGATGTGTCGGGTTAGAATACGACAGCCGGCCAGCCTCGCCTACAGGCACGCGGCCACCAAAGCCGGTAAACTGGGACCATCTGCAAAGGAAGTAAAAGATGACCGCCGACCTGCTGACCAACCGCGAGATTCGCAATATCCTGGATAACACCCGCACCATCGCCATGGTTGGACTGTCCGGCAACTGGTATCGCCCCAGCTACTTTGCCGCCAAGTATCTGCTGGACCACGGCTATCGCGTGATTCCGGTCAATCCCAACTACGAGGAGATCCTGGGTCAACGATGCGTACCGACACTGGCGGACATCCATGAACCCGTCGAGGTGGTCGACCTGTTCCAGCGTGCCGAACAGGTCCCCGATTTTATTGACGCCGCGGCAGCGCTGGGCGCTGACGTGCTCTGGATGCAACTCGGCATCGTCAACGAGGCTGCTGCCGATGAGGCCAGGGCGAAAGGCATGACCGTGGTGATGGATCGCTGCATGAAGATTGAGTATGCGCGCCTTTATGGCGGCCTGAACTGGTCCGGTGTGAACACCGGCGTGATTTCCTCCAAACGCCCGAAGAGAGTGATGTAATGGCAGACCACGAGTACGATTTCGAAACACTCTGCCTGCACGCCGGGCAGATTCCTGACCCGGCAACCGGATCACGCGCAGCGCCCATCTACCAGACCGCGGCTTACGTGTTCGATGACACCGATCATGCTGCCAGCCTGTTCAACGCCCAGACCTTCGGCAACATCTATACCCGGTTATCAAACCCGACTACCGCCATGTTCGAGGAACGGATGGCCGCACTCGAGGGTGGCCGTGCGGCCCTGGCGGTCGCCTCGGGCCTGGCGGCCCAGATGACCGCAATCCTGACCCTGCTTTCCAGCGGCGACGAAATGGTTTCTGCGAGCACCCTGTACGGCGGCACCTATTCCCAGTTCGACGTCAATTTCCGGCGCATGGGAATCAACACAACTTTCGTCAACCCGGATGATCCCGACAATTTCCGGCGTGCACTGACCGACAAAACCCGCTGCATCTTCATCGAAACCATCGGCAACCCATCCAACAACCTGATTGATATTGAGGCGGTTGCCACCATCGCCCATGATCATGGCATTCCCCTGATTGTCGACAACACCTTCGCCTCACCTTACCTGTGCAGACCTTTCGAGCACGGTGCAGACATCGTCGTACACTCAGCAACCAAGTTTATCTGTGGCCATGGCACTTCCATTGGTGGTGTCATCATCGAGTCCGGCAGGTTTCCCTGGGACAACGGCAAGTTCCCGGAAATGGTAGAGCCATCAAAGGGATATCACGGTATCCGGTTCTACGAGACCTTCGGCGATTTTGGTTTCATCACGAAATGCCGGCTGGAAACCCTGCGAACGCTGGGACCCAGCCTTTCTCCGTTTAATGCTTTCATGTTTCTGCAAGGACTCGAGACACTGCACCTCAGGATGGAACGCCATGTGGAAAACGCGGAGCAGGTCGCCCGGCACCTGAGCAACCACGAGGCTGTCAGCTGGGTTCGCTACGCCGGACTGCCGGACAGCCCCTATGCAGACCTGGCTGCCCGCTACCTGCCACGGGGCGCGGGTTCCATCCTGACGTTCGGCATCAGGGGCGGACAGGCAGCCGGGGTCAAGTTTATCGAATCCGCTGAATTCATGAGCCACCTGGCCAATGTCGGTGACGCGAAAACCCTCATCATTCATCCCGCGTCCACCACGCATCGACAGCTGAGCGAGGAAGAACAGATCGCCGCCGGCGTCGCACCTGACATGATCCGGATTTCGGTCGGTCTCGAGTCCATTGGCGATATTCTCTGGGATATCGATCAGGCCCTGGAAGCGTCCCAGAAGTCCTGAATTCGGGGCGCTTCTCCCGCTATCCACAGCATCACAGCCGTAAACCGTCGGGAAATTGACTTTGAGCAGCATTTCAAAGCCGTTCCCGGCGGATAATTCATGTTCAGACACTGAATCAGCGGGGACTCATCCGGTTGTCATTTCAGCAGTTTGGAAAATATCCGGCAGGCGTTATACTGCACTGCAACATAGAGGTGAATAGCATGCTGACTGGTTCAAAATCTGCCGAGTTAAAAATGCTCGAAAAGGCAATGGAGTCGGCGTCTTCCTACGAGGAATGGCGCAAGCTCGCACAGGAACACGATGATGTGTCCGGCGCCACCGCCTGGAAAACCACAGAGAAAACGGACGCCTACGACCACGCCAATATCCGTTCAAGACTCAGTACGCTGCAGGATTTACGGAACCGGGAAGATTACACGGGACTGCTGTTCGCGCTGAATGAAGGTATACACGGAAACCAGGGCGGCATGGGCAGGCAGGGCCTGTATGAGCATGCGAAGCTGGGCACCAAACGGCTGATCGAGGACTATGTCGACGAGATAGTCACCGCCCTGCAGCTCATCAACGGGCTGCCGGAAGAGGAAATCAGCAAGGAAGACAAGCTGGACTTTTTCCACCGGGCCAGTCTCTGCTTCGGTCGCTCTGCCCTGATGCTTAGCGGTGCCGGTTCCCTCGGTCATTTCCACGCGGGTGTCGTGAAAACCCTGTTCGAGCACAACCTGCTCCCGGAAGTCATTTCCGGCTCCAGTGCCGGCTCCGTTTTCGCCGCGCTGGTGGGCACCCACACCGACGAGGAACTGAAAGAGATCTTCGCCCAGGGCATCATCAATCCGGTACCCGCACCTGAAAGATCCAGCAAGGACGCGCCGCCGCAGATCGATTCCGCGACCATGCGACTGATGCTGGAAACAGCGATACCCGACCTCACCTTCCAGGAAGCCTACGAGAAAACCGGCCGTCGCATCAGCGTCACCATCGCCCCCCTGGAAGAACACCAGAATTCACGGCTGATGAATGCCATTACGTCGCCCAACGTCTTTATCCGAACCGCAGTGCAGGCATCCTGCGCAGTGCCCGGGGTATTCCCGCCGGTCATGCTCATGGCCAAGAACGTCTATGGTGAAACCCAGCCTTACCTGCCTGGTCGGCGCTGGGTCGACGGCG
>JAQCAK010000395.1 GCA_027621895.1 Pseudomonadota bacterium
TGGAGATCAACTGTCTCGATGAACGGCAAACGGTGACCAGGCCTGAGCAACCGGCATGACCTCGAGCTGGTTAACGTTAATGTGCGGTGGCAGGCTCGTGGTCCAGAAAACAATCTCGGCGATGTCTGCTGCCGACAGCGGCTGCATACCCTCGTACACCGCCGCTGCCTTGTCCTTGTCACCGTCGAATCTCACCACTGAGAACTCGGTTTCACACATGCCCGGCTCTACCAGGCTGACACGGATGTTCCTGCCGAGCAGGTCAGTCCGCAGATTGCGCGAGAACTGCTGGACAAAGGCCTTGGTAGCGCCATAGGCATTGCCCCCGGGATAGGGCCAGGAAGCTGCCACCGAGCCTAGATTCACAATATGACCGCGGCCCCGGGCCACCATACCCGGCAGTATCGCCCGGGTGCAGTAGGTCAGGCCCTTGATATTGGTATCGACCATGGTATCCCAGTGATCCAGGTCTGCCTGATCAGCCGGCGCCAGCCCAAGGGCCAGTCCGGCATTATTGACCAGCACGTCAACATCGCTGAAAGGACCGGGCAGGCTGCCCAGGATAGACATCACGGCCTCACGATCGCGAACATCCAGTGCAAGGGGCAGGCAATGTTCACGGTGTTCGTCCGCCAGTGCCTCCAGTCGCGCCATTCGCCTCGCCGTCGCAATCACGCGATCACCGGCTTCCAGGAACTTCCGGGCAGTTGCCTCACCAAAACCCGAGGACGCACCGGTGACAAGAATGGTTCTGGGTCCGCTCATGGGCTGGCGACGGCGCCGATGCCGCTTTCCACGAAGACCAGCCTGATCTCATCAAGGATCGCGGGATCGTCAATCGTGGCGGGCATTTCATAGTGTTTGTTATCAGCAATCTTGCGAATGACCTGGCGAAGGATCTTGCCCGAACGGGTTTTCGGCAGTCTCGTAACCTGGGTGACCTGCTTGAAATTGGCAAACGCGCCGACCTCGGATCTCACCATACCGACCAGTTCAGACTGCAGTCGGGCCAGTTCCACGTTGACTCCATCCTTGATAATGACCAGGCCAACGGGAATCTGGCCCTTCTCCTGATCTTCAATGCCCACAACGCAGCATTCCGCAACAGCCGGATGGGCAGCAACCACCTCTTCCATTTCACCGGTCGAAAGCCGGTGGCCGGCCACATTAATCACATCGTCAGTGCGGCCCATGATGTAAAGATAACCTTCCGCATCCCGATAGCCCCCGTCACCGGTATGGTAATAGCCGGGATAAGCCTGCAGGTAGGAATCAAGGTACCGTTCATGGTTACCCCAGACCGTGGGCAGGCACCCCGGAGGCAGCGGCAGCCCGATGACGACCGCACCCCCCGAGGAATTCCTCGCCCCCATCCAGTCCTCTGAGACAATCTTTACATCGAAGCCGGGCACCGGCATGCAGACAGAACCCGCCCTGGGTTCGAAGTATTCGATACCCACAGGGTCAGCAGAAACGGGCCAACCTGTTTCTGTCTGCCACCAGTGGTCGATAACAGGGATACCCAGAATGTTGCAGAGCCAGTCATAGGTCGACGGGTCTGTTCGCTCGCCAGCCACAAAAAGTGTGCGCATGCTGGATACATCGTGATCAGCCAGGCAACTGGCCTCTGGGTCTTCCTTGCGAATGGCCCTGAAGGCGGTGGGCGCGGTAAAAAACACATTGACGCGATGATCAGCAATGACGCGCCAGAAGGTACCTGCATCCGGCGTTCGCACCGGCTTTCCCTCAAACAGTATCGTCGTACAGCCACGCATCAACGGACCGTAAACGATATAGGAATGGCCGACGACCCAGCCCACATCCGAGGCAGCCCAGAACACCTCACCGGGCTGGACACCATAGACAGCCTCCATGCTGTAATTGAGGGCAACCGCATGACCGCCGTTATCACGCACAACACCCTTGGGCTTGCCGGTGGTGCCCGAGGTGTAAAGGATGTAGAGCGGGTGATCTGAGGACACGGGCACCGGTGGCGCAGATCCGGCCTTATCGAGCAACTGGTGCCAGTCCAGGTCAATGGCACTGGCAAGCACAGCCTCACACTCGGGACGCTGCAGGACGACACAGTGCCGGACGTCATGACTGGCGATTCGAATGGCTTCATCAACCAGTGGCTTGTAGGGAATGACTTTGTCGAACTCGATGCCACAGGATGCTGTCAGGATGACACAGGGTTCGGCATCATCGATGCGCGTTGCCAGTTCCCGCGGCGCAAAACCTCCAAACACCACAGAATGGATCGCGCCGATGCGGGCGCAGGCAAGGATGGCGATCGCTGCCTCGGGAATCATCGGCATGTAAATGATGACACGGTCGCCAGACTGCACATTCAGCTGCACCAGTACATCGGCAAAACGGGCGACCTCATCACGCAGTTCCAGGAAGGTATAGCGTTTCAGCTGCCCGGTAGCGGGAGAGTCGTAAATCAGTGCAACCTGCTCACCCCTGCCCTGCTCAATCTGGTAGTCGAGCGCCAGGTAAGCCGTGTTCAGGCTGCCATCAACAAACCAGGCATCGTTACCATTGGCGTCTTTGGATAATATGGTCTGCGGCTTTCTGTACCAGGCAATCTTGTCAGCCTGCTGCCGCCAGAAACCCTCGGGGTCTTCCAGAGAATGCCTGAATGTCTCCTGGTAATTCACAGCCCGAACTCCTCAGTGTCTAGCGCCGACGTCTCCGTTTCATGGTCTCAAGCTGCGCCGCCGTGGGCTGGGCCTGCAGCAGCTTCTTGAACAGAGGCGAGTTCCTGCGAATCTTCTTGTGTTCGCAGTAGAACTCCACGGCTTTCTGCCAGGCGCCTTTAAGCCCGTGCAGGTTAATGGATACCGTTGTGTTAACGATCTTATCGAGTTTCGTGGACATGATGCCGATCTGGAACACCGGTGTGCGGGTGCCGCTCTTCTCCGTTTTCATACGAAACAGTATGCCGCGCACCTTACCTTTCCTGTCCAGCACGTTGGCCTGTGCTGCTTCTTTCCTTGCCTTGATCTGTTGCCGGGCGAGCTGCGCATCGCGGGCTTCT
>JAQCAK010000396.1 GCA_027621895.1 Pseudomonadota bacterium
TCCGTGAAGACCTTGAAGTTTCAGCACCCCGGGTCATGGGAGTACTCAATCCCGTCAGGCTGGTTATTGAAAATTTTCCGGATGAACCTGTTGAACTCGAAGTGGCCAACCATCCGAAGGACGAGAGCCTGGGCACCCGCAGACTGAATTTTACCCGTGAAATCTTCATTGATCGTGACGACTTTCGGGAGGAAGCCAATCGCAAGTACAAACGCCTGGTGCTCGGTGACGAGGTCAGGTTGCGCTATGCGTTTGTCATTCGTGCAACAGAGGTGGTTCGTGACGACAGTGGCGAGATCTCGGAGATCCGTTGCACCTATGACCCTGACACGCTGGGGACGAACCCCGAGGGCCGCAAGATTCGTGGCGTGATTCACTGGGTGTCAGCAAAAGAGGGATTGCCTGCTGAAATCCGGGTTTACGAACCCCTGTTCACCGTGGACTTTCCCGATTTCGATGATCGTGACTACCGCGAGCTGATCAATCCCGGCTCGCTGGTTGTCCATCATGGATTTGTTGAACCGACGCTGCAGGACGCGTCTCCAGAGGAACGATTCCAGTTCGAAAGGGAAGGCTATTTCTGCGTCGATTCACATGATTCGCGGCCGGATGCGCTGGTGTTTAACCGGGTCGTCGGTTTGCGCGATACCTGGGCAAAGATAGAACAGGCCAACGGCTGACAATGACCGTTACCCTCGCGGATGTCACAGCTGCGGCGGAGCGTATAGGTCCTTACATTCATCGAACGCCCGTACTGACCAGCGAGTTTCTTGATGAACTGACGGGCGCCCGACTCTTTTTCAAGTGCGAGAACCTGCAGAAGGCTGGCGCGTTCAAAGCGCGAGGCGCGGTCAATGCGGTGTTTTCGCTACCAGAATCCGCGCTTGATCGGGGCGTCGCCACGCATTCATCCGGGAACCATGGTGCAGCACTGGCCCGGGCCGCGGCACTGCGCGGCGTCCGAGCCTATATTGTTGTTCCGGCGAACGCGAAACAGGTCAAGAAAGACGCCATCCTGGGTTATGGCGCAGAAGTCATTGAATGTGAACCGACACTGGCGGCCAGGGAAGCCATGCTTGCCAGTGTTGTCGCGAAGACAAACGCCATTGAAGTACATCCATACGATGATCCTGCCATCATTGGGGGCCAGGGCACAGCGGGTCTTGAGCTGTCACAGCAGGTGCCGGATCTTGATGCACTGGTGGTACCGGTCGGTGGCGGCGGTCTGCTTGCAGGGTGTTCACTGGTTGCCGCAGAGCGACAGCTCTCGGTCTATGGTGCTGAACCCGCTGGCGCTGCCGATGGCCGCGAATCCTTAAGGACGGGTAACCGCGTCAGAAGCCATGTGCCCGATACGATTTGTGATGGTCTCCTGACCACCCTGGGCGAGCAGAACTTCGAGATTATCCGCCAGCATGTGCGTGACATCTTGGTCGTGGATGACGCCGCGGTGGTTGAGGCCATGAAACTGATCTGGACCCGGATGAAGATCGTGGTTGAACCCTCGGCGGCCATCACACTGGCCGTTGTCTTACATAATCCGGATCTGTTCACCGGCAAAAGAACAGGCCTTGTCCTTACCGGGGGTAATGTGGACCTGGCAAACCTGCCGTTTTAGACCGGGACGAGCGCGGTCAGCCAATGACACCCTGGTCTCGAAGGCTGGCGATCTCGGCGTCACTGAAGCCCATCTCGCCTAGAACCTCGTCCGTATGTTCGCCGATACCCGGTGCTTTTTTCGCGCCGATCCTGCGTACACCCTCAACATTGACCGGGTCATTGATGATGTAGTCGATACCGACATCCTCTGCAGGTGATGCCATCATGCCATTCAGTGTCATGTGCGGGTCTTCACGGAGGTCAGCAAACCGGGTGACCCGTTCAACAGGCACCTTGAGTTCTTCCTTGAGAATACGCACCCATTCGTCACTGGTTCGGGTCAGGAATATTTCCTTCAGCCGGCGGGTCAGTTCGTCGGCATGCAGGACGCGTGCCTCGTAGCTGGCGTAGCGTTCGTCTCCCACCATATCCAGGGCTTCCAGGCCGATCAGCAGTCTGTCGAAATCCTCGTCTGTTCGCACCATGCTGAGCTGCAGCCATCGCCCATCGCTGGCCTGGTAGATGGCAGTGGTTATTCTCTGGGCGGGCATGGGTGAGAAATCCGCGCCGGCGAGCTGTGCCTGTACCAGGCACGAGGCCGACCAGACACCATTAGCTATCAGGGAGGTATGCACCTTCGTACCCCGGCCGGTTTTTTCCCGCTGCAGCAGTGCGGTGACAATACTGGCATAGAGCGCGACCGCCGTTGGATGATCACCCATGCCGGCGATTGCCTGAACGGGCTCCGCCTCTCCGTGACGCATTTTGTCCATCAGTCCGGAACGATTCCAGTAGGCGACCAGGTCAAAGGCCTCGTTGTCCCGGTCAGGGCCTTCCTCGCCGTAGGGCGTCAGCGAGGCATAGATCATCCGTTCGTTCAGTTTGCGAATATCCTCGTACTGCAACCCCAGCTGGCGTCGCAGTGGCAACGGTTTGTTGGTGATGTACACGTCACACTCTGCGATCAGTCGCTTGAGGATGCCCAGGCCAGCTTCTGTTTTCAAATTCAGGGCCAGTGAACGCTTGTTCCGGGCGTCCATGGCCCAGGTATAGTTCACATCAGCGTCAGGCGTGAACGGCAATGCGGCATAGTTGCGATAGCCATCACCGGTGATCGGGACCTCGACCTTGAGGACCTCCGCACCCCGGTCTGCCAGCATCGTGGCGGCGACGGGGCCGGCGATCCAGGATCCGGTATCCAGGACCTTGAGTCCCTCAAACAGCAGTTGGTCTTCAGACATTCCAGTTGGCTCCACGCGGTGAGCCTGCAAGCATACCTTTGTTCTTGAGTCAGATTGAACTACCTGGTGAAGATTTTTCCAGTGATAGCCGTTCAAATGTCACGGGCCGGCGGTTAGAATGTCGGCTTCACATGACTGGCGATATCAGGTGGAAGCAACCACCGGGAAGTGTGAACCTGCAGTATATGAAGC
>JAQCAK010000397.1 GCA_027621895.1 Pseudomonadota bacterium
TGGAGCAAATACTCGCCAGTCATTCTCAAGTATACGGCGCTGGGGAACTGGAGATACTCAGTCAAATAGTAGAGCCTACGATTTCACCCCGCATCCAAAGCGGCACTGCAGCGCCACTCACTCAGGATGAGGCATTGTCAATTCGCCGAGGCTATCTGGATGCTCTTCGAGTACTAGACGCTACTGAGCCGATGATTACCGACAAAATGCCACTTAATTTTCGCTGGTTAGGTTTTTTCCTTACAGCGTTTCCCGAGGCACGAGTTATTCACCTCAATCGGAATCCGGTTGCAGTCTGCTGGTCGATTTACAAACGCTATTTCCAGGCAAGAGGAAATGCCTACGGCAACAACCTTTCTGATCTAGCCGCTTACTATAGATGCTACCGCGAAATCATGGAGTTCTGGAGAGAACAGTTCCCTGGAAGAATTCACGACGTGGATTACGAGGAGTTGACGGAGAACCAAGAATCTGGGACCAGACAACTTCTGGCCTTCTGCAATCTCGAGTGGGAAGATCAATGCCTTCGATTTATGAAACCAATCGGGCTATTCGCACTGCAAGCTCGATCCAGGTGAGGCAGAAGATGTATACCGGCAGCTCGGATTCGTGGAAAAACTACGAGCCTTATCTTGGCGAATTGATTAGAAATCTTGAGATAGAGACTGTATCGGAATAGGCAACAATGACGCTACCCGAGCTGCTGCCACGTCAAGAATATCATCAAGCAGGAAAACCATCGTGGCTGTAGGACCGGAAATCCTCCCACTAATTTGGTTCGTCGATCATTCAGGGGCTCACATATGTCCAAGCATTTTAACAACTTCCGTTCTCCCAGTTTGATCCGGTGCACCCACTGAGTTAGAAGAAACAAGGATAGGAGGCACGCCCCATAAGCACTTCGCTTGATTTCTACAATACTTCCAGACCCGCTAGCAAACGAATTAGTTTTTAACAACTTAGTCTACAAACCAATGCACAACATCTCTCACATCCTGTCCAGCCTGCATTTTGGGAAGGTTTTCAGGTAGGATTCCCGATAATCCGCCACCTGCAAGGCTATATCAAGTGAGTTCCGAAGACGTTTACCAGAAAGAACGCGAATTTCTGAATACGGTTTATGCCGCGTACACCCTGGACGACGCACCGCAGACACAGACCATGCGTCGACTCATCGCCCGGACCTTCTCGCCTTTCATCCAGGGTGGTTGTGCACTGGAACTGGGTTGCTCCGACGGCTACATGACGGAAATCCTGGCTGCCCAGGTTGATACACTTCACGTCGTGGATGCCTCGGAAAGCTTTATCGCCGAGGCGAGTGAACGCGCCCTGCCCAACGTCAGTTTCTTCTGCAATCTTTTTGAAGAGTTCGATACAGAAACACGCTACGACTACGTTTTTGCCAGTTTTATCCTGGAGCACGTCCTGGAGGTCGGCCCGGTACTGGCAACGGTCCGGCGATTGCTGAAACCAGGCGGCCGCTTCTTTGCCGTGGTACCCAATGCCAGGGCGCTTTCCAGACAACTCGCGCTGCACATGGGGCTGCTCCCTGAACTGACCGAACTGACGGAGAACGACCTGAAGTATGGTCATCGCCGCGTCTATGATCGCGTGCACTTCAATCGTGATCTCGAGGCTGCCGGTTTTCATCCCGTGTCTCAGGGCGGCATCATGCTGAAGATCCTGGCAGACTTTCAACTGGACCAGCTGATCGGCGAGGGTTTCCTGGAAGACAGTCACATCGATGGTCTTTACAAACTGGGCCTCGAATACCCGGACCTCTGCGGCGCGCTCTTCTCGATCTGCGAAGTCAGATAAGTGAAAACCCTGGTGCTGTTCGGTAGCAGCCGACGCTCTACCCGGATGGTGGTCCGTCGACTGGCGGACTACCTGTCCTTCGAATTCAAGGCTGTGGATGTCGCAAGGCTCGCTGACGCCAGGATACTCGAAGAGTACGAGCTGTTACTGTTCTTCGCCCCGACCTACGGGGATGGCGAATTGCAGCAGGATATGGAAGATTTTCTGCAGCGACTTGACCATGTTTTACCGGACAAGCACTTCGCCGTCTGTGAACTGGGCAACTACTACGGCTACGATGACTTCGCCCACGGGGCCATGCCCATCATCAGGGATGTGCTGCTGGAGCTGAAGGCTAAAGAACTGATAGCGCCGGTATCCATCGATTCCCTGCCGAAAAAGGACTGGGAAAACCTCAAACGCTGGTGTGACTTGCTGAATCAGGTTGTCGCTGATGCATGACCAGAGAATCGTTGCGGCGCTGCAGGCAGCGGTAGGACGCCCTTTCGAGACCGATTTCAGGAAAGATACCTGTATCCACCTGGATCTGACCTCCCAGGACTACCGCTACGCGGGGCTGATTCGACATCATTCCGCCACAGAGAAAGCTGCCATACTGGCCCTGATCAGCGAGCTTGAAGGACTGCAGTCACTGAATCTGCGCTGGAACCAGTTGAGGCACCTGCCTGAATCGCTGAAAAACCTTCGCCAGTTGCGGCATCTCGACCTGGGTTCCAACTATCTTGGCAAGGTGCCGGCGTGGCTGGAAGGGCTGGACGGATTGCGCTACCTGAACCTGGGGGTCAACGAACTTGAATCGGTACCGGACTACTTTGCCAGCTTCCGTGATTTGCAGACCCTCTGCCTTCACAAGAACGACATTCGCAACCTGCCCGACGAATACGCGATTCTCACTCAGCTTGAAGTCCTGAACCTCTACTTTAATCGGATCAGGCAGATCCCTGCCTATGTTTTTGATTTCAGTAATCTGAAAACCCTGAGCTGGGGCATTTCTGGATTAACGATGATGCCATCAGACATTGGGAAACTGAAAAATCTCGAGTACCTGACTTTCGTTGCCAACAAAATCCGTTACCTGCCCGACGAATTCTGTGAACTCGAAAACCTTAAGGCGACCCGGCTTCACAAAAACCAGCTTGAGTCTCTGCCCAGGGATATCGGCCGTCTCAGGAATCTTGAGCAGATCACGCTCT
>JAQCAK010000398.1 GCA_027621895.1 Pseudomonadota bacterium
CCAGCGCTGATCTGCCGCAAACAGTACCTGAATGGCCTCATCGATCCGTCCCGCGTTTTCCAGTGCAACACCATAGATATAGGCATACCGGGGAGATGCATCTGCCTGCTCCACTGCCGCTGCCAGGTAACGCAGTGCCTGCGCGTTCTGCTGATGTCGAACCAGGTAAAGTCCAAGGCTGTGATTCGCCGCACCACTGTCCGGTGCAATCTGCACAGCCCGCTGCAGCAGCGGGCCTGCCTCCGCATCCCGACCCAGAGCCCGATAGGTATCCGCCAGGTTCAGCAGGCCGGGCAAGTACAGGGGTTCAATCTGCAGCGCCATCTGGAATGCATCGACTGCAGCAGCAGGGTGACCCAGGTTCAGTTCGAGTATACCGAGGGCCACCTGGGTTGCGGGAAAGTCCGCGGTCACTGCCAGCATCGCCCGGTACTCATTCAGCAGCACTTCCAGTCTTTGCCGATCTTCCGCTGCCAGATGGCCTGCGGCATCGGCCAGTACCGAGGCCACTTCGAACCGGACAGACCGGTTTTCATCATCGACCAGGGGCGACAGCAGCTGCCATTTCCAAGCCGGGGGCAGACCGGCGGCGGCCCGCGCCGCGCCACGCCTGACCAGCAGTTCATCGGACCGGACACGCTGACTGATTTCGCTGACGGTCTCCCGGGTTGGTGTCTGCTCCATTCGCGCCAGCAGACTGGCCGCGCGCAGGGTGGTGAGATTTCCCTGCCGCAACAGCTCGAGGGCTTCCGGCACAACCGATACGTTGCCCTGGTCCAGCTGTTCACTGATGCGCGCCAGCTCGACCCGGGGACGTACAAAACTGTGATCGCGCCGGCCGTCCAGCTGCATATAGGTTGTTGCCGGCATGTGGCAATCGACGCACTGGCCCGCCGCCATGCCGGCGGGCACGATGCCCCCTGCATCAGCCGACTGCCCATAATGGACGGGCGACTCGAAAACTGCTGGCTGGTGACACTGTGCGCACAGGCCGTTGCCTTCGATCAGCAGATTTCCGCTGTGGGGTTCGTGACAGTTGGTGCAGGTGACCCCCGCCGCGTACATCCGGCTCTGCAGGAATGACCCCAGCACAAAGACTTCTTCCTGGATCTGTCCATCGGGCCGGTAAGCGGGACTGCGAATCAACTCGATCGCATAGTCTTCATGGAACCGGCCCAACGGCCGGAGCGTCAACGGCGTTCTGCGAGAGTGACAGGCACCACACATATCGATCTCATGGTCAGATGGCTGACCGCGGGGAACCGCAATGGGATTGCCTTCTTCAAAGACCCATTGCATCGGCACAGGTGATGACAACCGCCCACTGTAGCCGTTCTGATGATCACCCCGGCCGGTACTGACTGCCTCAAGATGATCGCTACCCGGTCCGTGACAGGCCTCGCAGCCTACGCTGGGTTCGCTGAAGCGGGTGTCGTATTGTTGCATCTCCTGCGAGAAGTTCTTCTGGACCGCCGTTGAATGGCAGTCCGCACATCGGCTGTTCCAGTTCTGGAAATGACGGGTCCAGAAGAAGGGATGAGCGGGCGACATTTCTTCATCCGGGCGCAGATGGAACCAGCGCTGGCCACCTGTCTGCCGGGTGCGACTGTCCCAGGCGATGTTGAATGCCTGCAGTTTTCCCTGCCCGGTACTGACAAGATACTGCTGCAATGGCTCCAGACCGAAGGTGTAAATCACAGGGAAGGACTGCCGCTTGCCATCCCCGTCGATGGTTTCCAGCTGGTAAGCCCCGTTTTCACGATAAAAACGGGTGCTGATGCCGTGAAACTCAACCGTGGTATCAGCAAAGTCTCCCAGTACGGTTTCGGGATCAGCGGGCAGCATGGCACCCTGGTGATGCGAAGCCTGCCAGTGGGTGTAGGCCGTCTCGTGACACATCGCGCAGGCTGCCGAGCCAACGTACTCGCTGGCTGAGACAGCGACAGGCAGGAGGAGCAGGAAAATCGAGCGCTTTAACATCATTGATGGACACCGGCTGACGTGGCTGGTTTCACGAGGATCGTTTCAGGCGGCATGAGGCAGTTGCTGGGCTCTTCATCATTAACAGGGGACACCGGCGCTCATTAAACTGGTTTTTCGAAGATCATGAATGGAGCTAACAGCGATATCCGACGCAGGTCACATCTTAGGCATATCTGACCTTGAGGTCGAACGGGTCGGTGGTCAATGACACCTGCTGCGGGGATATCCCTGTCGAACAGAACCGGGTCGAGGTCGCAATAACGCGGGTTGGCGATCCGAATTCAAACGCCAGGTGCTGCCGCTTCGACAGGCGCCGCCATAGCTGCCCCCATCGACCAGATCGTGACCTCCAGCGCCGGCCAGGGTGTCGTCACCAACACCACCCTGAATCAGATTGTCCTGATCGTCACCAAGAAGCACATCATCGCCGGACGTACCGTCAATCACGCTCATAAAAAGCCTCACCCAGCCTCATAGAAGTCCTACCGCAACCCACCTTCCATGGCCGTGCGAATCTGGCACCAAAAGCTTAATAATTGTCTACGAAAGGTCAGTATTTGAACAGCGAAATTAACCTGCGGACTGGGTTCACGCCGACGAACGGTTGTGAACGGTTCAGTATAGATTATTGTAATGATATCAAAGCAAACTGCCCGGCACCCCCGTAAAGTGAGTAGAGCCCGCTGACTATGCCTTGTCGGGGGAGTAGGGCCGGGTAGAACCGACCTGGCGCCTGACGATCGCCTACTGTCAGTCATTGCAGCGAATGGCGGAGAGGGAGGGATTCGAACCCTCGATGAGCTTTTAACCCATACTCCCTTAGCAGGGGAGCGCCTTCAGCCACTCGGCCACCTCTCCAACAACCTTTGTCTCAGGCACCTGCATCTGTGCCTGGAGGAACCTTGTTTTGCCGATTGCCGGCTGGCTGTTCTGGTACCGGCATTTTATTGAAATGGCGCGCTGGGAGGGAGTCGAACCCCCGACCTTCTGGTTCGTAGCCAGATGCTCTATCCAGCTGAGCT
>JAQCAK010000399.1 GCA_027621895.1 Pseudomonadota bacterium
GCCATTCCCGGGTGGTCGACAGTTCCCTGTCTTCGAAGCCTTCACCTTCCCAGCCCAGCGCCTGGGTGCCCTGTATATCGAGCAGGATCTCGAAGCGCTTCTTGTTCTGTTCCGTACCATAGTACTTGAACATGGAAGAGGCCGGGGAGGGTGCGGAGGATGACCTGGCTTCTGCCGCGGCACGGCGAAGGGTCAGCGCGAAAGCCTGGCCGTCCATCCGGTGCTGGGCAATCCGTTCCCGCAAGTCTGTGTCCGCGATCCTGCCGTCGGTTTCGCCAACATAACGCTTTGCCTGATTTTCCATGGTATGCGCGGGATTCGTCGTATTGCCGCGCATGCCCATGCCGGAGATCATGTTGCGTTCATGCTGCAGCAGTTTCTTGGCCAGGGTCCAGCCTTCACCTTCCTTGCCCAGCAGGTTTTCCCTGGGAACGCGCACATTGTCGAAAAAGGTTTCGCAAAAGGGCGATGAACCGCTGATCAGTTTGATGGGTCGGGTGCTGACACCCTCGGAGGTCATGTCGAACAGCAGGAAACTGATGCCTTCATGCTTGGGTACTTCCTTGTTGGTCCGTACCAGGCAGAAGATCCAGTCAGCGTGATTGGCATAGGACGTCCAGACCTTGGAGCCGTTGACCACGTAATCATCGCCATCAATCACGGCGCTGGTCTGCAGGCTGGCAAGATCAGAGCCGGATCCCGGTTCACTGTAACCCTGGCACCAGCGGATTTCGCCGCGTACGATCTTCGGGACGTGCTCCTGTTTCTGGGCTTCTGTGCCGTATTCCAGCAGCACCGGACCCAGCATGCTGATACCGAAGGAGGTCAGTGCAGGCCGGGCATTGATTCGACCCAGTTCCTGCTGCAGGATCTGGTTTTCTTCGAATGAAAGACCACCGCCGCCATACTCGGCAGGCCAGGTGGGGCAGGTCCAGCCCTTGCTGCCCATGGCCTCCAGCCAGTGTTTTGCTTCCTCGCTGGGGAACTCCGCGTTGCGTCCGCCCCAGACCGTTTCAGCCTCGGAACCGGTGGTTCTCATGCTGGCCGGGCAGTTTGCTTCAAGCCAGTCTCTGACTTCCTGACGAAATGCTTCCATAGTACCTTTCCGTTTGAATTTCCCTGGTTTAACGAGTGACCAGTCGTGGCGGATTGCCGTTGATAAATCCCTCGATGTTTTCGCGCATCTGCGTGACCAGTCGCTGGCGGGATTCTATCGCACCCCAGGCATTGTGTGGTGTGACCAACAGGTTGGACAGGTTGGTGATGAGTGGCTCATCCGGTCTTGCAGGTTCCTGGTCCAGTACGTCGATGGCGGCCCCGGCGATTTTCCCGGTTCGCAGTGCGTTGACGAGGGCGTCGCTGTCAACCAGCCCGCCCCGGGCGGTGTTGATCAGGAAGGCGGTTTTCTTCATTTGTGCCAGTTCTGCAGCGCCAATCAGGCCGGCCGTCGCGTCGGTGAGCGGGCAGTGCAGGCTCAGAAAATCGGATGTCGACAGCACCTCAGCGAAAGGCATCCGGTTCTCTAGATCCTTCTGTCCCGGACTTTCGTGTCCCGGACGCTCGCTGATAGCGATCTTCATGCCCAGGGCCTCCGCCGCGCGAGCCACCCCCCGACCGAGTTCCCCGTAACCCACGATGCCGAGCTGCTTGCCGGAAATTTCCTGCATGGGGTGGTCCAGCAGGCAGAAAACCGGCGATTCCTGCCACCTGCCGTCGCGGACATCCTGCAGGTAGGCTGGGAGGCTGCGGGCAAGTGCCAGCAGCAACGAAATCGTGTGCTGCACGACAGACGGTGTGGCATAGCCAACCGCATTGCTGACCTGGATATTCAGGTTTGAGGCGGCAGCCAGGTCGACATTGTTGGTGCCGGTTGCCATGACACTCACGTAACGCAGCGTGTCACTGGCTGCCAGGGTCTTTTCGTCCAGCAGGATCTTGTTGCTGAGAACCACGGTCTTGCCGCGCACACGCTCTGCTGTCTCAGCGGGGCGGGTAGAGGGGTAAACGTCCCAGCTGTCCAGCAGGGACGTTATCGGGCCCAGGTCAATATCGTTTCCCAGGCTGGCGGCGTCCAGGATGACACCTTTCATGTTGATCCTGTCATGTTGATGCTGTCAGGGATTCGCAGGCACCAGGCGTGCGTCCCGGACAGGTCCGATCAGGAAAGGGCCTTGTTCCAATCGCTGACGCGATCAGCCTGTGCTTCGAGCAACTCATCTGCATCACCGGAAATCGTGATTGAAATGATCTTGTCACCCTGCTCGATGGCATCGACAACTGCCTGGTCCTCGGGGCCATTGACGGCGCCGAAAATGCTGTGATTGTCGTCAAGGTGCGGCGTCGGCACATGGGTAATGAAAAACTGGCTGCCGTTGGTTCGCGGACCGGCGTTCGCCATTGAGAGCTTGCCGGGCGCATCATGGCGCAGGGAGGCGTCGAACTCGTCTTCGAACCGGTAACCCGGCCCACCCGTACCAGTACCGGTCGGACAGCCGCCCTGGATCATGAAGTTGTTAATCACGCGATGGAAGTTCAGGCCATCGTAAAAATTGTGTTTGGCCAGGTTAACGAAACTGGCGACGGTCACCGGGGTCTTCTCCGGGTACAGCGTGATATTGATGGTGCCTTTGCTGGTTTCGATTGCAGCGGAAATATTCAAGTTGAATTCCTGTTCTATAAAAATGAAATGTTTCGGTTAGCGCTTGCTGATATCCACGTAGTCGCGCTGGTGTTCGCCGAGATAGAGCTGTCTGGGACGAGCGATCTTGAACGGGTTGCTGACCATTTCATTCCAGTGTGTTACCCAGCCCGGCATCCGGCCGAGCGTAAAGATCACGGTGAACATGCTGGTGGGAATGCCCATGGCTTTCAGCGTGATGCCTGAGTAGAAGTCGATGTTGGGATACAGCTTTCGCTCAATGAAGTAGTCCTGTTCCCGGGCGATGGTCTCCAGCTTCTGTGCGATCTGCAGCAGCGGATCGTCGCCCACACCCTGTTCCTC
>JAQCAK010000400.1 GCA_027621895.1 Pseudomonadota bacterium
CCACTAAGGTCAGCAGCCAGGGTGTGAATCTCAACATATCGGGTACCTTTTCCGGCAAGCCGGCCAGTTCAGTTTCCTCGCAGGGATTCCTGCGCCGGCTCCGGGCGGGGATCCGGTATGACATAGTCTGGCTGCGAAAAATCCAGACCTTCCGAGATCGTCTGACCGGAAATGATCGTCCCCAGTCCGGACCTGGTTTCCAGCTGATAACGGCCAGCCGGGGTGTAAATCGTACCAAATGTCTGCTGCCGACCCACCGTGAACAGGAACCGGTAATCCACGCCCTCTTGCCGGCTGAAACCGGCAACAATACGGTTCCCTGATGCAGATACCGAAACCTCTGCCACCCGCGCACCGTAGCGCCTGTCCTCCTGGGGAATGTAATACGCAAACGATTCACCGGGTTGCAGCTGGTCTATGCCGCCAAGCTTTATCAGCTCTCCACGCTGACCGGGGACTGGTGTACCGGTTGCGGCTTCAAGCAGCAAGGGTCCCGAATAATCAGGCTCCCGGGCGTCTGCCGGTTTACCGACCTGACTTGCTGGCCTAGAAACGTCCGGGGGCCCCGTAATATTCCCTTCACCGGGCTGGGTGGATGGCAATGCCGGCTGCGAAGGCGTGTCCTTCAGGAACCAGACGAACAGGCCCGTTGACAGGGCAAACAGTGCCAGCGCTGCAGCGTACCTGACGACTGGCGACATCGGCTCTAGCGTCCTTTGAATACTGGTGGCTTGCGCTGCACGAAGGACTGCACACCCTCCTTGAAGTCCTCTGACTTGAAGAGGTTGAGGACAGACATCAGGACATGATGGGAATGGCTCTCAAAATCCTGTGTCAGGCCATGCCTGAACAGTCGCTTCATTTCCTGGATAGCCAGCGGTGCATTGGCAGCGATGCGATTAGCCCAGTCATCCACGGTCGCCTCGAACTCTGCCGCAGGCACTGCCTTGTTCACCAGACCATAACCCTCGGCCTGTTCAGCAGAAAGATTGTCGCCCAGCATGGAGATTTCACAGGCTTTCGCCCAGCCCAGCAGCCTGGGCAGATACCAGGTGCCGCCGCTTTCTGGCACCACGCCCATTCTCGCAAAACCCGGCATCAGGATGGCTGCATCAGACATGAGTCGGATATCACAACCCAGTGACAGGTCCAGTCCATAACCCGCAGCAGGTCCGTTAATCGCTGCAATCACCGGGGTATCCATTCGCTGCAGGGTGACCGTGCAGATTTCCCGGGTCGAATAGTGTCGCGCACCGGCATTCGCGAGACCCGCCCCGCCGATGCCTTCTCCCGCCGCTGCCTGCTTGAGATCAAGTCCTGAGCAGAAACCCCGTCCTTCTCCGGTAATCACCAGCACCCTGACAGCAGCATTGTCGTCGGCTGCTTTCAGCTCATCATTCAGCTGCTGCAGCATCTCGCTGGTTATCGCATTCATGACTTCCGGCCGATTGAGTTTCAGCCATCGAACCGGACCTCGATCATCAATGATGATTTCTGACATACCTGACTCCAGATAAACAATTACTTCCCGGCAGAATAGGCCAATGCCGATCTCCTTGCCAGCGCCAGCGGGTCATGGGGCGGTTGTGGGCAGAGGCAGTGAACGACATACTCAGGATATGGAACAGGCAGACATCATCATCATAGGCGCGGGCATTATGGGCCTGTGCACCGCGCAGCAGATCGCTCGCCGCTCTGCTCTCAGGGTTCTGGTTGTTGAACAGGGCGCTTCCCTCGGGCTGGGTTCAAGCGGTGCTTCCTCCGCTGTCTGCCGGCATCGCTACACGCAGGATGAAATGATGATGCTGGCCCGGGACGGCATTCACGCATACCGCCACTGGCCGGAATTCACCGGCCTTCCCGCACCCAGGGCAACCTTCCACAATACCGGCGCCCTGTGGATCAACCCGGCCGGGAAGAACTGGGCAGACGTTGAAAGCCAACGGATGGCAGCCATGGATATCCGGGCGTCCGTGCTGGATACAGCCGTCCTCAGGGAGAGATTTCCTGCAATCAATCCCTGCCTGACGCCGCCGGATCTCATCACCGGTGCCGGCCACGCCTGCGACAGCGGCAGCAGCTTCCTGTTTGAGGAAGATGCCGGGTATTTCGACCCGGTCGACGCCCTGCAGGACCTGGCTGAAGCCGTGACCAGTGCAGGCGTCCGCATTTCGATGCACACATCCGTCGCGCGCATCATCACCAGTGGCGGCAGCGTTACGGGTATTCAGCTGAAGGACGGCAGGCGCATCGGTGCAGGCATGATCGTCAACGCCACCGGACCCTGGTGTGATCGTATGCTTGAACCCCTGGGCCTGGCTGGACGCTGGCCCCTGTCGCCGGTCCGTATCCAGGTTATCCACCTGAATCGGCCCGAAGCGGTTCAAGGTACGATTCCCGTGGTCTGCGACCTGGTCGGCGGCATTTATTTCCGTGAGCAGAACAACGGCCAGCAGATTGTCCTGGGATCGACGCTTGAGGAAGACGAACGGGAAGAGGTGAATCCGGACAGTTACAGGAACTGGGTTGACGACCACTTCAAGGCGAGCAAGCTTCATGCCCTGCAGCATCGCATTCCAGCCCTGCCGGCACATCTCGGCGTGACCGGCTATACGGGTCTGTACACGGTCAACACGGCTGACGTGCACCCGCTGGTGGGGCCCACTGAAATTGAGGGGCTGTTCGTTGCCAACGGCTTCAGCGGCCACGGTTTCAAGGCTGCACCGGCGATCGGTTCGCTGCTGGCGCAGCAGCTAACCGGCCTGCAGTCGGACTTCGATACCCGGGTCTCCAGCGATTTCCTGGCTTTCGACCGGAGCCCGATCCCGGTCGATGCGCATAATGTACTGGCCTGAGTGCTACACTTAACGCATTCAATTCTGGTGAGAGAAAGCTATGGGCCTGAAAGTCATCGGCGCCGGATTCGGCAGAACCGGCACGCTTTCCCTGAAGTCGGCCCTGGAGCAGCTGGGATTCAGCAAGTGCTATCACATGGTCGAGG
>JAQCAK010000401.1 GCA_027621895.1 Pseudomonadota bacterium
ATCCAGCGGTCAGCAGGATCAGGGCAATGCGTGCGCGGTGTTTCGAGGCCAGTGGCCAACGTGTGTTCATGAGTCTCTCTCCGTGTTGATGACGATAGTGAGACCCGGAGTAGACGTATACAGGAGATGTTCTAAGGCATCCTTTCCCTACGCCGGTACTAACCGGATCAGGTTCTGGGGTTTGATCTCAGGCTTGCGCCACCCCCAAGGAACGATGGGAGGATAACAGATCCGACGTTCAGAATCAGGTGATGATCGGCGGTTTTATTCGATCGACGTCAAGAGCCCGCTCAATGGACCGGGCAAACTTCAGCAATTCGAGGTCTCCCCGGGGACGACCGACTATCTGGATGCCGACGGGTAACCCCTCACCAGTGAAGCCGCAGGGAAGTGAAATCGCCGGTAGTCCTGTGACGGTGATGTAATAGCAGGACTTCATCCAGTCGATGTAGGTTTCCATGGATGTGCCCGCGATATCTGTGACGTATTCCGTTTCCACGGAAAAGGGCGGCACCTGTGCAACTGGCAGGATGAGAAAATCATGGTGACCCATGAACTCGATGACCCTGTTCATCACGCGTGTTCGAAGTATCTCGGCTCGCGCGATATCGCTGCCAGACAGCTTCAGCCCCTGCTCGACGTTCCAGATGATGGTTTCCTTGAAGAGGTTCGCGCTGCGCTTGATGTTCTCGCCGTGGCTGGCGGCAAAGGACCATGCACGCAGCGTCTTGAATGCTTCATCGGCTCCCCGGAAATCAGGGCAGCCCTCCGTCACCTGACAGCCCAGCGAGTGCAGCAGGGGTACGGTCGACTTCACGACGTGCTGGACTGCCCCGTCAACGGGCAACCGGCCGCCAAAGTCAGGGGCAATCGCCACGCGAGTGCCCGCGGGATCCTGGTCAAGGCTGGCCAGGAACGTTGCACCAGGATCGGAAAGGGCTATTGGGCTGCGGTCGTCTGGGCCCGCGATAGCGGCCAGCATCAGTGCGCAGTCCTCTACATTGCGCGCCATGGGTCCGAGCACAGACAGGGATGACCAGGCCATCTGTGCGACACTGGTGGGTACGCGTCCGGCCGAAACCCGAAATCCGACGACGTGACAGAAACTCGCGGGATTTCGCAAAGATCCCCCCATGTCGCTGCCATCAGCAATGGGCAGCATGCGCGCTGCCAGCGCAACGGCTGCACCGCCGGAAGAGCCACCGCAGGTTTTGGAGGTATCCCAGGGATTCCGTGTCGCGCCGAAGACATCATTGAAGGTCTGTGAGCCGGCGCCCCATTCAGGCGTGTTGGTTTTACCGATGGTGACAGCGCCGGCGCTGTTCAGTCGATCGACGATCAGGTCGGACTGATCCGGGATGAAATCGGCGTACAACCGTGACCCGAAAGTGGTCCGGATGCCCCGGGTCATTGTCAGATCCTTGTGGGCCACGGGTAGTCCGGCCAGTATGCCCGGGTCATCACCAGCAGCCAGTTTCTCGTCAACCTGCCTGGCCTGGTCCCTCGCATGCTCCGGTACCAGAGTGACAATTGCATTGAGAGCGGGATTTACCGCATCGATATGGGCGAGGTGAGCCTCCAGCAGTTCAGTTGCGCTGATTTCCCGCGTGAGAACCAGGTCGCGTTGCTCGCGAGCGGTGAGTTCGTAGAGTTCGGCCATGATTCCCTATCTCGGCAGTGGTGCAGATTGTTCCTCAAAATCCGTCGTTGCCCGGATGAACAACAGCAGGGCCAGTATCGTCAGTATGCCGGCCAGCACAAAGGGTGCGCCCGGGAAATCGATAAGCGCGTCAGCACCGGTGAACAGGCCAAAAACCTGGGTCATCATCAGTGGGCTGATGATCGAGGTCAGGCTCATGACACTGCCCAGGGCGCCTTGCAGTTCGCCTTGCTGGGTCCTCCCAATCTGGCTCGAAGCAATACCATTCATTGCGGGGCTTGCCAGTGCCCCCAGCGCACCGGGAATCATGGCCACGTAGGCCATCCAGCCCGCGGAGGCGGCAGCGTACCCAAAAAATGCGATGCTGTGAAAAGCGAGGCCAAGCACACCCGCCAGACGCAGACCAAGTGCGGGTACGGCGATCCTGATCAGGTAACCCTGTACGAAAACCATCAGGATGCCAATGAATCCCAGTGAATAGCCTATCTCTCTGGGGGACCAGTCAAAGCGTTCAATCGACCAGAAGCTCCAGACTGCCGGCAGTGCGTGGTGTCCCATATTGTAGAGAAACAGGACGCCCAGTATGCCCAGCACGATTTTGAATTCACTCATCCGCTTCAACGCGGAAACCGGATTGGCGCGCGCCAGGACGAAGGGCCGTCGATCTTCCCTGGGTAGTGATTCACGCAGGAAGATCAGCCCCAGCACCAGGTTCAAAAATATCAGGGTGCCGGTTGCAAAGAACGGGATTCGGCTGCCGTACTCCCCCAGGAAACCACCCACAACGGGGCCGATAACGAATCCCGCGCCGAAAGCCGCGCCCATCAGGCCGAAGTACTGTGCCCGCTCCGCAGGTTCTGTGACGTCGGCGATATAGGCGTTACAGGTACTGAAAGTGGCAGAGCCGATGCCGGAAATCAGACGGCCGATGAACAGCAGGGTCAGCGTCTGTGCAAAGCCCATGATCATGTAATTGATACCCAGGACCAGCAGTGAGCCAAGAAGCACCTTTCTGCGGCCATAGGCGTCTGAAAGATTGCCCAGCACGGGCGCAAAGAAAAACTGGGTGACTGCGAAGCTGAACATCAGCCACCCGCCATACTGCGCGGCTGCCGAGATACCCTCGCCGGTGATTTCCATAAACAGCAGGGGGGTCACCGGCAAAATGATGCCGAAACCGATGGAGTCAACCAGTGCCGTGGTGAAAATAAAAGTCAGCGCAAAGCGACGGTTGGTCATGATCCGGGTTACATGCCGATCAGGTCAGCCTGGTCGAGAACATTCTGCAGCAGGCGGACACTGGCGGCATCGACCATGACACCATCCACGCT
>JAQCAK010000402.1 GCA_027621895.1 Pseudomonadota bacterium
GTTGCTCCTCACCGCGAACAATCAGGCTGCCCTTTGTTCAGCGACAGGATGTCGAGGCCAGCATCTTCAGTTGCCGGCGCCCAGAGTCGCATTGTAACTGAAGTGCGGCTTGTGGATGATGTAGGCCAACCATTGACTGGAACAGATAATTGATCAAGCGCTGGCAGTTTGAAGTCGCCCTGCGGCTGCTGGGAGGGCAATCCGGTAGCCGGCTGCTTTCCTTTATCGGCCTGCTGTCGATCGGGGGGCTGACGCTGGCCGTCGCGGTGCTGGTGACCGTGCTTTCTGTGGTCAACGGTTTCGACCGTGAATTGCGTGAGCGAGTCCTGGGGGTTGTCTCACATGGCACGCTCTATGCCCGGGATGATTCAGTGACCGACTGGGATGCTATCCGGGCAATGAGCCTGGCGCATCCCCAGGTACTCGGTGTGGCGCCGGTCGTGGAAGGATCAGGGCTGCTGGTCGCAAACGGGGAATTGCTGGGGGTGTCCTTCAAAGGAGTGGATACTGAACTTGAACCCACGGTTTCGATTCTGCCTGGTTTTATGGTCAGTGGCAGCTTCGATGATCTGGCAGCGACCCGGTATGGCGTGCTGCTGGGCGCCGAACTTGCCGGGAAGCTCCAGGTAGTCCGGGGAGACCGGGTCTCACTGGTGTTGCCCAGGGTTTCTTTCGGCCTCGCGGGGCCGGTACTGACGACTCGACAACTGGAGGTGGCAGGCGTCTTTCGCGTCGGCGCTGACATTGATGGTCAGCAGGTGCTGCTGAACCTGGAAGACGCCAGGAAGCTGAAACGCCAGCGCCACATCGATGGCCTGGTGTTGCGCATGAAAGACCTGTTTGATGCACCTGAGGTGCTGCAGCAGCTGATGCTGGCGATGAATGACCAGGCGCTTTACGGTGTGAGCTGGATGCGGCAAAGCGGCAGCCTTTACGAGGCGATACGAACGCAGAAGACGACACTTTTTCTGCTGTTGATGATCCTGGTTGCCGTGGCGGCTTTTAATGTGGTGTCCAACCTGGTCATGACGGTTGATGATAATCGTGGCGAGGTCGCGATTCTGCGAACCATGGGAGCCTCGCCAGCGGATATCAGGCGGGTGTTCGTGGTTCACGGGATGCTGGTCGGTACGATAGGCCTGATGCTGGGTATCCTGGCTGGGCTGGCCCTGACCGTCTCGCTCGGTCGCCTGTTTGCCTTTTTCAATGATGCTTTTTCGCTGAACCTGATGTCTGAATACTTTATCCGCTACCTTCCCATTGAAATACTTGCCAGTGACATCACGCTGATTGTCCTGATCACGCTGGGCATCTGTATGCTGGCGACCCTGTATCCAGCCAGTCGAGCAGCAAACGCCAATCCCGCGGAGGCCCTGCAGTATGAAGTCTGATCCCGTTCTGGAAGTCGCTGGCCTGTCAAAAAGCTTCTGGCAGGGTGAGCAGGAAGTTTCGGTATTGAAAGGCGTCGACCTGGTGCTGCGTCCGGGGGACACCCTGGCAGTGACCGGAGTCTCTGGCAGTGGCAAGAGTACGCTGCTGCATCTGCTTGCCGGGCTTGATGAACCGGATGCAGGTGAAGTGAAGATCGTCGGCAGATCACTGGCGGGACTTGACCAGGCAGCATTGGGTGAACTGCGAAACCGTCACCTTGGCTTCATTTACCAGTTTCATCATCTGCTGCCGGAGTTCACCGCACTGGAGAACATTGCGATGCCCCTGATGATCGGTGGACAGCCCCGGGCAGAGGCCCTGTCCCGCGCGGCCACCATGGTCGAGAAGGTGGGCCTGTCGCATCGTTCCAGCCATCATCCCTCGGCCCTGTCCGGCGGAGAGCGCCAGCGGGTCGCCATCGCCCGGGCGCTGGTTGCGGCACCTGACCTGGTGCTTGCGGATGAGCCCACGGGGAACCTGGATGAATACAATGCCGGGGAGGTCAATGACCTGATGCTCACGCTCGCTGCCGAGACAGGCACGGCGTTCATGGTGGTGACCCATAACAATCAACTGGCAGACAGCCTTGGCAGTCGTCGCAGACTGCATGGCGGCATACTGGAGCCGGTCGCTTGAGCTCACTGGTCGGGTTTATTGGACGGCGCTATTTCATTTCGGGGTCGCGACACCGGTTTGCGTCTGTCGTTTCGGTGGTGTCCTTCAGCGGGCTGGTTCTTGGCGTTATGGCCCTGACCATCGTTGTGTCGGTGATGAATGGCTTTGACAGGGAGCTGCGCCAGCGGATCCTGGGTGCAATGCCGCACGTGGTCGTGACCGCGGAACATCCGGCAGGGGTGCTGCAGGAACTGTCGGGCTTCCCCGGCATTGCCGCAGCGCCGTTTGCGGATGGCCAGGTGCTGCTCTCCGTGGGCAATGCCAGCATGCTGGTCGCTGTACAGGGAGTCGTGCCCTCAGAGGAAGCCCGGGTCTCGACCATTCCCGGCAGCATGGTTCGCGGCAGACTCGAATCGCTGTCGCCGGATACACTGACCATCGTGCTGGGCGAGGGCATCGCAAGAAGAATGCAGCTGCTGCCCGGTGACCGGGTGAACGTGATTGTGCCTCGACTCAGCGACGGCGGACAGCTGGTGCGACCGCTGCTGAAACGGGCTGAGGTGACCGGTATTTTCAGCCTGGGCTCTGAGCTGGACTACGGCGTTGCAGTGATGCATCGCGATGTGCTGCTCGAGATGACCGGTGCGCAGCCGCTTGTTCGACTTAACCTGCCTGATGTTTTCTCGGCACCCGCCGTGTCAGCGCAGCTGGCGGCAGCGGGTTACACCGTTCGCGACTGGACCGATACCTACGGTGATTTCTTCGAAGCGGTGCGCATGGAAAAGATCATGATGTTTGTGCTGCTGTCCTTCGTGATCGCGGTTGCCTCCTTCAGTATCGTCTCCGGATTGAGCATGCTGGTCGACACCAAGCGCGGTGATATCGCCGTGCTGAGAACCATGGGAATGGCCCCCGGGGGTATCCTGGGCATTTTCCTTT
>JAQCAK010000403.1 GCA_027621895.1 Pseudomonadota bacterium
TTTCCTGTCGGCGGGTTTTGTCAGCCACCTGTCCAACCAGCTGGCCGCAGGCGGCGTGGATATCGTCTCCCCGGGTGGTCCTGACGGTCACCGAGTAGCCATCCTTCACGAGCTTTTCCTGGAATTTCCGCACAGCCATCATGGTTGGTCTCTTGTAGCTGGTCCCGGGAAATGGGTTGAATGGAATCAAATTTATCTTACACGGAAACCCTTCAAGCAGGCGAGACAGTTGTTCGGCATGCTCGAAACGGTCATTCACTTCATCAATTAACGTGTACTCGACCGTGATAGTCCGCTTTTCACCCAGGTTTCTGGCGTAAGTCGCACAGATTGCCAGCAAATCCTCAATGGGATACTTGCGATTGATCGGCACCAGCTGATCCCGCAGCTCGTTGTTCGGTGCATGCAGGGATATGGCAAGCGAGACATCGGTGGTTTCGCACAGCCGCTCGATACCTGGAATCACACCCGCCGTGGACACAGTGACTTTACGCTTGGAGATACCATAGCCGAGATCGTCCATCATCAATTCAACTGCCGGCAGCACATTGTCGATGTTCAGGAGCGGCTCGCCCATCCCCATCATGACCACATTGGTCACCGTTCGGGTTCGATCCGGATAGACTTCTGCGAGTCGCCGCAGTGCAATCCGCAGCTGGCCAAGAATCTCTGCAGTTGTCAGATTGCTGTTGAACCCCTGCTTGCCAGTCGAGCAGAAGCTGCAGTCCAGCGCGCATCCGACCTGAGAAGAAACGCACAGGGTGCCTCTGTTCTCCTCCGGGATGAAAACCATCTCGACCAGGCTGCCGGAAGCTGCCCGTACCAGCCACTTTCGAGTGCCGTCACTCGAAACCAGCTCTTCATGCACTTCAGGGTCTGCCAGCTCACCGGTTTCCTCAAGATAGGTCCTCAGCTTCCTGGATATATCCGTCATCTCTGAAAAATCAGTCACCATGCGGTGATGAAGCCATTTCATGATCTGGCCCACATGAAACGGCTTCTCGCCCAACTCTGCCAGCAGCTCACGCCACATTCCCTGGGTATATCCCAGGTAATTGATCTTGGGCTGGCTGGCAGTATCAGTCATCGGTTATCGATCACAGAGCTGGTCTGCAGAGAAGAAATAGTCGATTTCCCGCCTGGCAGATTCGGGTGAATCAGAACCATGAACCGCATTGGCATCAATGGACTCTGCAAAGTCAGCGCGGATTGTCCCTGGATCAGCTTCCTTGGGATTGGTCGCGCCCATCAGTTTGCGATTCAGTGCGATTGCGTCTTCGCCTTCCAGCACCTGCACGATGACCGGACCTGAGCTCATATAATTCACCAGGTCATTGAAAAAAGGTCTGCCGTCATGTTCCGCGTAGAAGCCCTTCGCCTTGTCGACGGTGAGGCGCTCCATGCGTGATGCCACGATTCGCAGCCCTGCCTTTTCAAACCGGGAAACAATTTCACCGATAACATTTTTGGCCACCGCATCCGGCTTGATGATTGAGAAGGTCCTCTCGATCGCCATGATTACTACTCCGTAAAAGTTAAAAACTGGGTCGTTAAAAAGTGCCGCGCATTATACGTTTTTTGAACGCGCAATGTTGGTATATTCAGGGGTGATGCTGTCCGGGCGTCGATGTCAGTCGGCTTCAGCCGGGCTAGTCTGCCTCATCAAGCCAGGCCATCTGGATAGCCTCGAGGATTTTCTCGCCGCAGTGTTCCGGGTCATCATCAAACCCGGGCAGCGCCATCACCCAGTCTCTGAGATCCGTGAACCTGACACTCAGGGGATCAATATCCGGATAGGTGTCAGTCAATTCAATCGCAATATCGTTTACGTCAGTCCATTTCATGGCGGCTACTCCTGATTTCAGAAGACAGGTTTCGCGGTGGCAGTTTTATGCCGACTAGTGATTCTCTGATACCTGGTTGATCGTGTACCTGGGTATTTCAATCACCAGGTCTTCCTCGCCTACAAGCACCTGGCAGGAAAGCCGGGAATCAGGTTCAAGCCCCCAGGCCTTGTCCAGCAGGTCGTCTTCATCCTCGGTCGATTCTTCAAGGGAATCAAAACCCTCTCTGAGAATGACGTGGCAGGTCGTACAGGCACAGGCCATCTCACAGGCATGTTCGATATCCACACCATGTTCAAGTGCAACCTCTATCAGGTTGTCACCGGTTTCGGCCTCGATGACCGCCCCTTCCGGACATCTTTCAGCGTGGGGGAGAAATATCAGTTGTGGCATGTATGTTACGACCCGTCAGTTAATTTCAGTTTGCGTCAAATTCTTCCAGCTGGTGCCCCGCCAGCGCCTTGCGGACAGCGGCGTCCATACGCAGCGCTGCAAACTCCTCGCTGGCTTTCCCCAGCATATCAACACCCTCGTTGATGGCCTTGAAGTCCTCTGTTTCACAAAGCGCTTCCAGTTTGGCCAGGGCTTCTCTCAGCAGCTGAACTTCTTCATCCGGCAGCAGTGCGTCACCGTCCTGATCCAGGGCATGGGAAAGTGCCTCGATCACACGTCCGGCTTCGACCCTGGCCTCGACCAGCGATCGCCTGTTGGCGTCATCAGCCGCATGATCAAACGAAGCCTTCAGCATCGACGTGATTTCATCATCCGTCAGGCCGTAGCTGGGCTTCACTTCTATGCTGGCTTCAACCCCGGTGCTGGTCTCCCTTGCGGAAACTGCCAGCAGGCCATCCGCATCAACCCTGAAATTCACTTCAATTTTTGCCGCACCCGCTACCATGGGAGGGATACCACTCAACTCGAATCGAGCCAGCGACCGGCAGTCTTCCACCAGCTCCCTTTCACCCTGAACCACGTGAATCAGCATCGCCGTCTGGCCATCCTTGTAGGTGGTGAATTCCTGGGCCCGCGCCACGGGGATTGCCGTGTTTCGCTCGATGACTTTTTCGGCCAGACCGCCCATGGTTTCAAGCCCTAGCGACAGCGGCAGGACATCAAGCAGCAGCATCTCTTCGTCCGGCT
>JAQCAK010000404.1 GCA_027621895.1 Pseudomonadota bacterium
GCAAAGTCGTCTGGATTGCCAAGAAGGGCGTCAAGAGCCCACACACCCCCGGCGTGGGCATTCAGTTCAGCGATCCGGACAATATCGCCAAAGACAAGATCGAGACCTACCTGGCAGGTTCGCTGGGTTCTGCTAACGCGACAGCCACCATGTGACAGCAGCCCGTTCGGGCTGCGCTGGACACTTTCCTTCCCGCTATTCAGCTGCCCTTGCGGCTGCTCGACGGGGCTTCACGCTCGTGAGGCAAGCCCCGGGGCAGGCTTCTCGAAGATCGTTCTCTCAAACATGCTGGCATCGAAGTCGTAGTCAAACCAGTTGGTAACAACCTCGTCGTGAATGTGTGCAAGCTCAAGCTGAATGTTGTCAATCAAGTCGTGCAGTGTCTTTTCGCCGAACATGGTGATGACGTTGGACTGGTGCAGCATTCGCTGCAGCTTGGTGACCGCCCGCAGGGGCAGGTCTTCCCGTGGCAAACTTTCACAGCATTTCACGGCTTCATCCAGGCAATGCGTGATGGCGCGGGGGAAATGGGTATCTCTTACCAGGAACGCAGCGACATCCTCGCCATTGATTCGGTCGTTCACATGCAGCCGGTACGCCTGGTAGCCGGAAAGTGAGCGCAGCACGTTGGTCCACAGCAGGTTTTCATGTTCCTGCAGTTCAGGAATATCTGCACTCGTGAGGCTGAAGACACCAACATCCAGGATGCGGCTGGTCATGTCCGCTCGCTCCAGATGCCGACCCAGGCGGATAAACTGGTAAGGCTCAGAGGAACTCATGCAGCCGTGCAGGTATCCCGTCAGCTCGTGACAGTAGCCAATCACATCGCCCAGGAACTGGTCGCGGCCGTTGCGGGTCAGACCCTTGTCGAGATTGTTCTTCAGGTAGTGGTGCAGTTTGTTGACCTTTTCCCAGGCGTCTCGCGGCATGATCTCACGCGTAGTACGCGCATTTTCCCTGGCGAACCTGACCGACTCACGAATTGAGGATCCTTCGCCCGCGAGCAGAAACTTGACGACGTTCTGTTCATTGATGAGCTGGTACCGGTTGGCATACTGCTGTTCTTCACCGGTGATACTCAGCAGGCTGTGCCAGATGTGCTTGACCTTGGGGAGATCCAGCATCAGGTTGTTGTTGACGCGTACGAGCAGCGCCGTGTCTTCCACGCGCTCCATATACCGGCCGAACCAGTACATTCTTTCTGCAACTCTTGAAAGCATGATCCCCGTCCTTACTTGTCTGTATCGATAATCCAGGTGTCTTTACTGCCGCCACCCTGGGAAGAATTGACGACCAGTGATCCCTTGACCAGGGCAACCCGGGTCAGCCCGCCGGCTGTGACATAGGATCGGTCGCTCTGCAGGATGAAGGGGCGAAGATCCACGTGACGCGGTTCGATAGAGTTCTCACAGAGCGTGGGCACGGTCGACAGGTTGATGATCGGTTGTGCAATGTAGTTCCTGGGATTGGATTTCAGGATGTTCTTCATTTCCGCAGTACGACTCTTCGTTTCTGTCGGACCGATATACATGCCGTATCCGCCTGATTCGTTGGCGGGCTTTACCACCAGGTTCTCGATGTTCTCAAGAACATGCTGCAGATCTTTCTTGTTCTCACACAGGTAGCTGGGTACGTTAGGCAGTATGGGGTCTTCGCCAAGATAGTATTTGATCATGTCAGGCACGTAGGTATAGGCAACCTTGTCATCGGCCACCCCGGCACCCGGCGCATTGGCCAGGGCGACCTTGCCGTTTTTCCAGGCCCGCATCAGTCCGGGTACGCCCAGCACTGAATCCTTGTTAAACACCTCGGGATCGAGGAAAAGATCATCCACCCGGCGGTAGATGACATCGACACGGGACAGACCTTCGATATTTTTCATATAGACACAGTCGTCGTCGCCAACCACCAGGTCAGCGCCCTCAACCAGCTCCGTACCCATTCTCTGGGCAAGGAACGAGTGTTCAAAGTAGGCCGAGTTGTAGATCCCGGGAGTCATCACCACAACCTCAGGCATATCCATCGGGCGGGGTGATATTGAACTGAGGGTATCCAGCAACTGTGTGGGGTAGTCATCCATGGGCAGGACGTTGTACTTCTCGAACAGCTCCGGCAGCACTTTTTTCGAAACGTTGCGGTTTTCCAGCATGTAGGAGACGCCGCTGGGAACCCGGAGGTTGTCCTCCAGCACATAGACTGTACCGTCGGTATCCCGGATGACGTCGGTGCCGCAGATATGCGCCCAGACGCCATGCAGCGGTTTTACGCCTTCGCAGATAGCCCGGTAGTTCTTGGAAGAGGCCAGCAGTTCCTTTGGAATGACCTTGTCTTTGATGATCTTGCGGTCGTTATAGACGTCATTGATGAATGCGTTCAGTGCGGTCAGCCGCTGGACCAGGCCTTCCTGGATACGGTCCCACTCTTTTTTCATGATCGTCCTGGGAATGATGTCGAAAGGCCATTCCCTGTCGATATTTTCACCCTCGGAGTAGACGGTGAACGAAATACCCAGCGTACGAATGGCCAGTTCCGCCTCATTGCGTTTGACGTTCATTGCGCCGGGAGAAGTCTGCTTCAGAAAGCGGCTGAGTTCCCCGAGGCCCGGTCTGGCTCTGTCCCGTTTCGAGAAGAGTTCATCGTAAGCTGTGTTTGAGTGATAACCTGTAATCTGCATATGGGTTCTGCCTGGCTCCTTAGCTAGCTGCGGGCGAATTCTTCTTCCATTATTCGGTACTCGGTTTCAGTCATGCCAAGCTTCTCGTAAGTCCGCGTGGCTCGCTGGTTGTCTTTTTCAACATAAAGACGGATACCGCAGACACGCGCATCCTCACTGGCCAGCTGTTTGACCTGTTCATACATGGCTGAAAATATACCCTGGCCCCTTACACTGGGTTCGACGTAGACACTCTGGACCCACCAGAAGAGCCCGTTTCTCCAGTCACTCCACTCATAGGTGACTCCGAGGCAGCCAACAGAG
>JAQCAK010000405.1 GCA_027621895.1 Pseudomonadota bacterium
GAACCGTTCTGCCTGCTCGCGGGTCATCCGTGCGTAATCAATCATCCAGCCTCCCTCTGCAGGGTCTCAATGCCGGTAGATTACCGGATGGCCTGCAGAAAGATTCTGGCACAGTCCCGAACGGGGTGAAACACCCAGTCCGGATGACTATCTGATCACTGAGCACACCCCAGACTGCTCAACAGGCTGCACTCCCTGAACGCGAACCTCGCGATTCGGCGTCAGTGGACGATCAATCCTGCTCCATCGACCAGGTTTTGCTGGTCATGCGGGCAAGCTCCCACTCGGAAAGTGATTCGTCCACATCGTAAAACTGTACGCGCTGCTTCACTTCAGCGGTATCCATCTGCAGGTTTCTGTCAGCCTTTGCTTCGATTTGTGGATTAGCCATTTTCTCGGCCCTTCTCTAGGTGGAGCGTTAACGTTGATGTTTGTTGACATCGTTCCCGGGGGAACAGGACGAAATTTAGCAGCCAGCCGTCAATCGAAATATGGAATAATTAGCAACTAATATATTCCCAAATGGAAAGATTTATCAAAAGAAGGCACGCATAAAAAAAGGCAGCCCTGGGGCTGCCTTTTCTGGTTCCACTATCCGCTGGATATCAGAACGCGTAGCGTACACCGAAACGAATCTCGTATCGCGATGCATCACCGATACGGGCTTCTTCACGGTCACCAGGACCCACGTTGTTGGGGAAGTTAACTTTTTCAAGCACACCCCAGTCGTCGTTGATCAGGTTCGTCAGGTTATCAATGACCAGGAAGGCAGCTGCCTGTCCCGGACCCACATTGAATTCCTGCTCAACCTTGAAGTCCATCTTGAACCACCAGGAACCCTCGTTCTCGTTGCGTCGGTCACCCGGTCGCAGCACGATATCCTGGAAATCCAGGAACGGCGTAAAGCCATAGGGATTGATGGTGCCATCAAACGTATAGCTGTAAGGAGGGCCCTCATTGGCCTGGGCATACAGACTGATACGGGTGATGTTGTCACCGATCAGCGTACCTTCCCAGTTCAGCACACCGGTGAAACGGTGACGGATGTTGTAGTTTGAGGTGCTACGGACATCTTCTTCCGGATCAAAGAAGGCCCGGTTGGTGTAGTTCGAGAATGCCACGGAACTGGTCATCGGCTGTACGTCCTCGGCATCCGTGTAGGCATAACCAAAGACCCAGTCAATCCCGTTGTCGTATGCCTGAGAGAAAAACACTGAAGCACCGAAAGATCGGTCGCCCACATCGCTGTTGGTCAGCACAAAGCTGGCCTCACGATTACTGGCGTACTGAGGATAACCCTCAGCAGTCTGGCCCACGAGGTCCAGGTCACCATGCTTGATCATCGCCGTGTTACGGCCACGGGTCCACAGGGTGTCTGCGTTCATCGTCAGGCCGTTCTCAAAGACGTAGGTCAGGCCAAGAGACATCTTCCATTCGGACGGCAGGTCAAAAGACGGGTCCAGATAGTTGATTTCAAAGTTGTCACCATTGCCCGCTGCAACCGCATCCCACAGCTCAGACGGGATACCCCAGCCGGGGCCAGCTCCTGCAGGTGCATTGCTTTCAACGCCGTTGTAAACCACATCAGCGTCAAACAGCGACCGAGAGCCGTTGGTGTAACCAAACGATCGGCCACGCTGACCAAACTGCTGCACGTTGTTCGCCGAGTAGTTATTGGACAGCCAGACATTCGGGTTACCCCCTGAGTACAGGCCGACACCACCGCGGACGGTCAATGCATCAGACATGTAATAGGTCACACCAAGACGAGGCTGGACCAGTCCGAGACCATCGACCGTTGCATTGTTGGCGAAACCGTAGTCAGCAACAAAGTCAGGGTTAACCGGTGGTTTGTCGCTGGTGCTGTAACGGTCGTACCGCAGTCCGGCAACGATCGTGACGTTCTCAACCAGGTTGAACTCATCGGAAATATAAAAGGTATCTACATCGTAGCCCCAGTCCGCGGCCGCATCGGCAGGCACGTTACTGGGTGCATTGTTGTAGTAGATCGCACTGGCAAATCCATTACGGAAGTTGTCGATGCCGCGGAACCGGATTTCCGTTTCCGTATGCTGCACGAACAGGTTGTAGACTTCCGTGGACTCCCGCTCGTAACCGAAGCTAAGGCTGTGACCATTGTCCAGTTCGTAATTGCCTCGAAGTGAAATCTGGTCGACTTCGTAGTTCAGGACGTTGGACTGACGGGAATCGTCACCGCCCAGGTAAACATCCACATCGGCCAGTTCGACCCGAATTTCACCAAAGTCCGTACCGCCCACACTGAGCTGACGGTTATCCAGATCCAGGTTGCCGATCCGTATTTCTGTCGAAAAGTTATCGGTCCAGTCGGAATATACAGTCACGACATGTGATTCCAGTTCCGCACCACGCTCGTAGAGGTGGTTTTCGAACTCGAATTCATTCAGGTCGCTGTCGGATTCCGTAAAGTTGTTACCGTCATTCCAGTTGTAGGTATAAGCGACTCGATGTGAGTCATTGATATACCAATCCAGCTTGACGAGGAGTTTTTCGTCCTCATTGTCCAGACTGCTTGAAATAGGACCCGGATCGTACTGGTACAGCGTCTTCGCGATATCGACGATCTCATCGAGTTCAGCCTGGGTCACTTCGACCTCGTTAACCGCACCGGAGCCGATTGGACCACGGTCAAACAGGTTGGCGCCTTCCAGCTTTTCGTAAGCGGCAAAGAAGAATACCTTGTCCTGAATGATCGGACCGCCCAGGGTCACACCCCAGCGGGTCTCATCGTAGGCACCAGTGCTGATCTTGTCACCTTCCAGTGAATCCGCGCGCAGGTCGTCGTCCGTGTAATCGTAGAAGAACGAACCCGAAAACTCGTTGCCCCCGGACTTGGTCACCGCATTGATGTTACAGGCAGAGAAACCGCCGTACTTCGCATCAGTTTGTAACCTTTCCACCGTCACCTGGCTGATGGCGTCATAGGAGAAAGGC
>JAQCAK010000406.1 GCA_027621895.1 Pseudomonadota bacterium
AGCGCTTAAATACTTTGAGTAATATTGAACGTGCCGGCAGTTCTATCCAGGGGGAACAGCTTGCACGCCGAGTGGCACCCTGATCGTAAAAGGAGGTGATCCCATCAATAGTCAGTCTAATGGGGGAGCCTTCGGGTTAATCGCTTAATCCGGAGCTTGCTCCCCGTACGAAGACCGGGCCTCGCGAAGTTCGCTTTGCGGGGCCTTTTCTTTTTTTATAACGTGAAGAGTTGGGTCCCCCCCCAGCCATCATGGCATCAGATGTTCGGTAACCCAGCCGTTGTTATGACGGAAATATCGCTTTCGTTCATGAATGCGGTCTGCCCGGTTCAGATCGAGGCACTCGATGGTATCGGGTATCAGGATGACGCCGGTGGCGCTGGTCGGGGTGGTCAGGTCATCTTCCGGCCGGGATTCACGCAGCCGGGTCACATGATCGATCAGTGACTGGCGGCTGGCCAGCACGCTGCTCTGGTCTGCCAGCGTGCCGTAGCTGTGATCAAGATACTTGCTGCCGGCTGGTCGTCGGGGCCAGTTCTTTTCAATCACGCTGCGATCCAGTTGTTCGATCCTGCCGGTGACACGATACTGGCGCTGGATGCTGTGATACCAGAGCAGCAGTTCGGCAGCGGGGTTCTCCTGGATAATCTGCCACTTTGGACTGGTGCTGTTGATAAAGAGTGTCAGGCCGCTGTCCGAAACTTCCCGCAAAACCAGTGTTCTGACGCTGGGCTGGCCTTCATCGCTGAGGGCCAGGAAACAGAGGTCCGCATTGGCGTCGTCATGGGAACGTGCCAGGTGACGGTCGTCGTTGATGGCCTGAATCGGGTCCATTACTCGATCGTATCCGGGTCGAAGTCATAGACGCCGTAGGTAAATCCCGGCGGCGGGTTTTCCCTGTAGTCGATCATCCACAGGTACAGGCGGCCATGGGCGCTGCCCATCAATGCATCGCGGATCATAAAGTCCGCATCGCTGTCCTCGGCGGCCTTCAGGAGTCGCTCAAAATTGAAGATAAAGTTCTCGCAGTGTCGGGTCCTGATCGGTGTCCCGTACAGCAGCTTGTATGCATAGTTGGTGCCCTGTTGAAATCTCAGCTGCAGCATGGAACGGCTGAAACCTTCCGGGTCCGTGTTGTTCAGGGAACCCCAGAGTTCCCCGATCCGTTCCTCCGTGACAACGCCTGATGAAGTGGCGCCCTGGCTCGACAGGAACAGAAATGCGGCGATTGCCCCCAGTTGCTGTTTGACGCTCTCGGCGATCTGCAGGAAAGACTGCCTGCGTGAATGCACCTCCTGTGCCCGGATAGCCTCGGACTGGATCACCGCCTGGTCGGCTGATTTCTGAATCTCGACGTACTGCATCTTGATGGCGTCGGTATTCTGCATCAGCTCTTTTTTCTGCAGGAAGTAGCCGACCACCAGCCACAGGAAGGCCAGCGGGGCAAAGGCACCTTCCAGGAATGTGCCGACGATCTCCATGGGAGCCGAGGCAATGTTCGCCCAGCCGATGCTGCGGGAAACGTACCAGCCGATCAGTATCAGCCAGAGAAAGGTGATTGCCGTTGCCAGAAAGACCCGCCAGTCTACCGGCGCATGGCCGAAGGGCGCTTCCCTTGCCGTGGGCTGCTGATCAGACACCGGGTCAGTCGATTTCATGTCCATACGCTATTTCACCCTAAAAGATCGGCAGATTGCTAGTCACCAGGTGCTCAGTCAGTAGAAAGGTCCCCGGTCAGCGATGCCCGTTGGGAGATCTCTATCCAGTTGTTGTCCGGGTCTGTAATGAACGAAATACGTGCAGTACTGCCCAGTGTGACTGGCGCCATCCCCTCGATCGCACCCTGATCCACTGCGGCCTGGTGTTCCCTGTCTGTTTTGTAAACCTGCACGGTCACATAGCGATAGCCACTGCCCTCCATGCCACCTCCCGGCTGGGTGGCATCGCCATCCAGCAGAAAAACACTGGTACCCCAGGCGAAACGGTTCTGGGCCAGCGGGCGGGCTTTTGGCACCTCCTCAAAGAAGGCGCAGGATTGAGCCAGATTCCTGGTGCTGAGTCGGATACCGATGCCTTGAATATCCAGCATGCCCCGGGGTACCAGCGTCACGGCATTGCCGTCCGGGTCGGTCAGTTTTTCCGGTGTATCCACGTCGCTGGCGATGAGCAGTTCCCGGTAACCGGAGGTGGGCGTGTCCGGCAAGGGTGACCTGGCGTGATTGAGTTTGAAAACGGAACCATTCAGGTCCAGGCGGTGCTGTTGAACGCCATTGCCGATTTTCAGTAGATGATCGTAGGCAAGCCCGATTTCACCGGTCCAGAATGCCAGCATTTCGTCGAGCCGATGGGTTCGCACGCCGATATCAATACAGGGTTTTGCCAGCTTCACGACGCGATCTCCGGAAAACTCAGGGTTGCGGTGACGACTTCAGTATTGCTGGCGGAGATCACGACATCGCAGCCACGCCCATCACTGCCCAGGGTGACGACAGCCTCGATGAACTCGTGCCATTCGTAATCGGTCTGAACGGAGCTGTTCATCCGAATGACCTCTCGACCCGCGGTGCTGGCCTGGGCCCGCCTGATGCCATTGATGAAAAGGGCGGCTTCATCCGGGCCTGCCTCAACAACCAGGCTGGCACCCCGGTACTGCGTTTCAACCCTGCCCATTTTGTCCATTTTTGCTGTTCCTCATGCCAACTGCCGTCGAGCCCTGAATCTATTCTAACCGAACCCGTTAGCAGGTATGATGGCGGCCGCAGTGCTGCAGTAAAGAGCGAAGGAGCCAGCCATGAGCCAATCGAACGAAATCAAGCAAACCGCCCAGGAAATAGCCGCCGGTCTGAAACGACTTGGCCCTAACCGAGTGGCTGCACTCTCTGTGCACGTCACGAAAGACCTGATCGCCGAGCTTGAAGAGAAAGCCAACAAGCTGGTGGCGCAACTCGAAGCAGCCGACAGCTAACTTCT
>JAQCAK010000407.1 GCA_027621895.1 Pseudomonadota bacterium
TTCGGCTACCCCGTGGACGAAGATGATCTCGATGGCAAGACCCATATCGTGCTGGGCTGGCTGCTGGGGCCCAACACGGATCTTGAAATGCTGCTGAAATGCCACCTGCTTTCAGATGTGCTGCTGGATACCAGTGCCTCACCGCTGCGGCATGCGCTGGAGAAAACACCGCTGGCCCGCGGCGCATCGCCCCTGTGCGGCTTTGAGGAGGACCATTTCGAAACCAGTTTTGTCTGTGGCGTGGAGGGCAGCGAACCGGAACATGCCGAGGCAGTCGAACAGCTTGTCCTGGATGTGCTGGAGAAGGTTGCGGAGGAGGGCATTGATGAGTCCCGGCTGCAGGCTGTCCTGCACCAGCTGGAACTCTCCCAGCGGGAGATCGGCGGAGACGGCTATCCCTATGGTCTGCAACTGATCTTTTCCTGCATGTCTGCTGCCATCCATCGCGGCGACCCCATCGGTCTGCTGAACATCGATCCAGTGATCGAGCACCTGAAAGAGCAGATCCGGGAACCTGACTTCATTCGAACGCTGGTTCGCGAACTGCTGCTGGATAATCCGCACCGGGTTCGGGTGACCATGAAACCGGACAGGCAGCTGGGCAAGACCCTGCTGGAAGAGGAAAGGGCAAGGCTTGATGCCCTGCGTCGTTCACTGGGCGATGACCAGGTAGAGGACATTAAGAGGCTGGCAGCGAAACTCAAAGAGCGGCAGGCACAGGAAGATGACCTGGAGCTGCTGCCCCAGGTAACCCGGGAAGATATTCCCAGGCAGGGGCGTTTCGTCGATGCGCCGGCCGTGGTGGCGAGGAGTCTGCGCGTGGTGGCTGCGGAAGCCGGCACCAATGGCATCGGCTACCACCAGCTCACCAGTTCTCTGCCACCCATGACACTCGAACAGCTGACCCTGCTGCCGGTGTATACCCAGGTTGTGACGGAAATCGGTTCGGCAGGCAGGGGCTACCTGGAAACCCAGCACCTGCAGCATGAGTCCACCGGTGGCATCTCGGCGTTCGCCACTGTCAGGGCACTGCCCGATGATGCGTCCTGTTACCGGGGTTACCTGACCCTCAGCAGCCGTACCCTGAATCCCAGGGCGGAAGAGATGGTCCGGCTGGTCCAGGAAACCGCCCTCAGCCCCGACTTTGATGAACCGGAACGGCTGAAGGAACTGGTCACCCAGCTGGCAATGCGGCGCATGAACGCCGTGGCCGGGAATGGCCATCAGTACGCCATGTCTGCCGCTGCCGCCGGACTGAGTCCGGTGGGTGCAATCAACGATTACCTGGCCGGCATTCCGGGGATCCGGCGCCTGTCGGAGCTGGCTAAACGGCTGGAGTCAGGTGCTGACCTGGGAACCGAGCTGGCACAACTGCATGGGCAGTTGCGACAGCATGACCCGATGGCGCTCGCTATTGCGGATCCCGGTCACGTGGAGCCACTGGTGAGCCTCATTGATCGTAGCTGGGCAGACCAGGTGTCGGGCGAAACACCGGTCGGGTTTGCAGTCCCACAGGACATGGCACTGCCCGCTGATGACCAGGCGTTTGTCGTGACGACCCAAGTAAATTTCTGTGCGAGCGCGTTTCCAACGGTTGCCGAGTCGCATGACGATTCCGCTGCCCTGACCGTGCTGGCGGGTGTGTTGCGGAACAGTTTCCTGCATACGGAGATCCGGGAAAAAGGCGGCGCCTATGGCGGCGGTGCAGGACACGACAGCAGCAACGGCGTATTCCGCTTCTACTCTTACCGCGATCCCCGTCTGATGCAGACCTTCGCGACCTTTGAACAGGCAATCGACTGGGTCCAGCGGTCCACGCTGACCGATGCGATGCTCGAGGAAGCGATCCTGCAGATCATCGGCAGTATCGACTCGCCGGGCTCTCCCGCAGGGGAAATCCGCCAGGCGTTCCATCATGGCCTGTACGGTCGCGATGCAGCACATCGGCGGGCCATGCGACAGCGCATCATCGATGTCAGGCCCGCTGACCTGAAGCGGGTGGCCAGCGAGTATCTGCAGGTGGCGCCACGGCGAGCCGTTGTACTCAGTGAGAACCGCCTGGGTGAACTCGAAAACTCATTTGAAACCGTCAGGTTGAACTGACGCCACTGAAGGAGAAACACACATGGGAGAACTGATCACGCTGACGGCAGCAGACGGTTTTGTCTTCGATGCTTACGAGGCGAAACCGGCAGGCGCACCGAAAGGCTGTGTCGTGGTTATTCAGGAAATTTTTGGCGTGAACAGCCATATCCGGGAAGTTTGCGATGGCTATGCAGCAGCAGGCTACGATGCAGTTGCCCCGGCGATATTTGATCGCGTCGAAAAGGGCATTGAGCTGGGGTACGAGGAAGCAGACATGGGCCGGGGTATTGAAATCGCCCGGGGCAAGCTGAACCCGGCAGATGCGCTGGCAGATATCCAGGCGGCCATCAACTACCAGGCAGGCAAGGGCAAGGTGGGCGTTGTGGGTTACTGTTTCGGTGGTCTGATGACATGGCTCGCAGCCTGCCAGCTGGACAACGTCAGCTGTGCCAGCAGCTACTATGGTGGTGGCCTGGTTCAGCAGAAGGATCTTCAGCCGAAGGTGCCGACCATACTGCACTTTGGCAAGCTGGACGCACACATCCCCATGTCCGATGTCGAACAGATACAGCAGGCACACCCGGATCTGCCTGTTCACGTTTACGATGCAGATCACGGATTCAACTGTGATCATCGAGCGAGTTACGACAGGGCCGCGGCAGAGATCGCGCTCAAGAGAACACTTGAGTTGTTCGAAACGCACCTCAATTGAGCATAACTCCGTGAGTTTGAGACAGGATTCAGCCGTGTCAGTCACAAGTTGTTTTTTGAAAGAAAATCAGCCGGATGCTTGACATTTGCAAAGTCAGTTCAAGCCACGGCATTCAGGAGGCGACCGCTTGACAAAGGCTGGCGCGTTCCTCATTCTTCGACCTGATTGGCTC
>JAQCAK010000408.1 GCA_027621895.1 Pseudomonadota bacterium
GAGTGGGACCGATCCGCTGAATCCTCCGTCAGAAGGCGGTCCGTTCTCCCAGGGTCTGCCGGTCTGCGGACAGGCGCAGCGCATCGACGATGCCGTGGGCAATTTTGTCGGCTGGCTGGTCCCGAACGACCTGGCTGATCTGAACCCCACCAGCCGGGCTCCGGATACAACCTATTCGATCGGCGCGGCTTATGAAATTCCGCTCAATCGATGGGGTAGCCTGACGGTTGCTGCCGATGTATTCCACCAGGACGAGCAGCTGATCCAGGCCTCACGAGTCAGTGAGCTTCCCGGGGTACAGCAGTATAACGGGGACTTTATCAGCCACTTCCGGGATGCATCGGACATCTATAACGCCAGCATATCCTGGCGCAGTCCCACGAACCGTTACCAGGCCTCGGTCTTCATGAAGAACATTACGGATGAACTTTATGTGCAGGCGGTCACCAACGTGGGCGGGCTGGTTGAACCCAGGGTGCCTAACCTTCGCAAGCACTGGGCCTTCGAAATCAAGGCTCGCCTGGGCGACTAGGATCTAACATCGGGGACATTGATGGGGGGCCTCGTTGCCCCCCTTTTCATGATGGCAAACAAAAGCCAACGACAATCCAGAAAACAGGCCGCGCGCAGGGAAAAGCTAAGGAAGCAGAAAGCCCTGCAGAAGCCGTCTGGTGCAACTGAATCTTCAGCTTTACTCCAGCCCCAGGAAGTGGGGCAGGCGATGACGCTTGCCGTTCAGCTTCATGCAAATGGCAGGCTAGACGATGCCGCGGTGATTTATCGGCAGGTACTCCGGGCCTATCCGGAGCATCCCGACGCGCTCAGCAGCCTCGCGATGATTGAGTCAGTGCGCGGCAAACCGGGCAGGGCGCTCCAGTTGCTGCGTCGGGCGATCGCGCGGGTCGATAACAATGCGGGATACTTCATGAATCTCGGTGCCGTGCTTGATCAGCTTGAAGAAAGGGACGCCGCGGCAAACGCCTATCAGCGGGCGATTGAACTCGAACCACAATATCCTGACCCTTACTACAATCTGGGTGATCTCTACCTCCGTGAGGATCAGCCCGACCAGGCGATCGAGGTTTTCGATGCCTGTATGAACGCAATAGGTCGGGAGTTTCATGCGCTGGCATACAAGTCCTTCGCACTGATCGACGCCGGGCGACTCGCGGAGGCGAACTATCTGATGGATATAGATCAGTATGTGAGAGCCTTTCAGTTCAGCGCACCCGCGGGTTACCCGTCATTGGCAGCTTTCAACGAGGCATTGGCGACGCATATCAAATCCCATCCAACCCTGCAGGCTAACGTGATGTCTACCGAGCACGGCAGTCACACGGGTGAACTGCTGGACGGTTCAGACAGCCCCATGTCGGCCATGGTGGCCATCATTCATGAGGCCATCTCATGGTACGTCAGCCAGCTGCCCGACGATCCGCAGCATCCTGCGGTCAGGTGGGTGCCGGCTCAATGGAAGCTCACCAGCTGGGGTGTGGTGATGAATGACAGGGGACATGAAAGGCCGCATATTCATCCCAGGGGATGGTTGAGCGGGGTGTTTTACCTGACTCTGCCGGAGATTGTTGTTAATGGCAGCGAGCAGCACGAGGGATGGCTTGAATTTGGCCGGGCGTCGCCGGATCTGCATGTGTCAGCCCCACCGCACCCCCGGCATTTCCAACCGGCCTGCGGCCAGATGTTTCTTTTTCCTTCCTATTTTTATCATGGCACTGTGCCCTTCCGGAGTGAGCAGGAACGAATCTGCGTGGCATTTGACGTCGAACCGGTTTGAGAACAAGTCGCCATCCACCAATCCTCGTTGACCAACCCGGGATTAAGCCAACATAATCCGCTCCGGTCGTTCCGCTTGACCAACCGTGGTTTAACAGGATCGTTTTTGATGAATGTCTATTGTCGTTTTTTCAGGCGTGTTTGGTTCAAGTGTGTTTCGGTCAAATGTATTGCAGCGACAGCGCTGCTCTCAGCGCTACCTGCGCTGGCTGCTGATCGCGACCTGGTCGTTTTTGAGTGGTCAGGTTATGAAGACCCTGCGTTCTTTGCCGATTATGTCCGGGCACATGGTGACAGCCCCACCTACTCGTTTTTCAGTGATGAGGAAGAAGCCTTCAATAAACGCAGGGCAGGTTTCCGCGCTGACCTGGCGCATCCCTGTGCACAGTCCGTGAGCAAGTGGCGTGAATCAGGATTCATCGAACCCTTTGATACCTCGCGCCTTAAGCACTGGCAGGATATCGCCTTCAAGGATACAGAGGGCTTTGTGGTCAACGGTGAGGTGTATGTTGTACCCACTGACTGGGGCTCAACAGGCCTGACCTACCGCACGGATCTCGTCAGCGAGGTCGATGCCTCGACCCTGCAATCGTTTGCCAATCCGGGATACGAGGGGCGGATCTCCCTGCCTGACAATGTGGACGATGCCTATGCGCTGGCTTTTCTCGCCACCGGTGTGCGCGACTGGAGCCATGTCACTGATACTGAGCTGCAGGCGGCGTCGAAGTTTCTGCGCAGTGTCCACCAGAATGTCCGCACCTACTGGGCAGACGGGGCGGAACTCAGCCAGTTAATGGCATCAGGCGAGGTGCTGATTGCGTGGGCCTGGGCCGAGACTGCGACGACCATGCGTGCCGAGGGTTTTCCTGTCGCCCTGAACAGAAACACGCGGGAAGGGTCATCAACCTGGAACTGCGGCTACGTTAACCTGAAAGACGGGCCGGGTGCCGAGGACAAGATGTATGACTTCATCAACGCATGGCTCTCACCCGAGTCTGCACAGGCGTTTGTGACCAGCCGGGGTTACGGCCACTCGAACCTTGCTGCCATGAAGGCGCTCGGACCCGGGGTTCTGGCCAGTGCCGGGTTCGATGATCTGGATACCTATCGGACCAATACGCTGCAACAGTCTCCGTTGCCCCGTGGTATTCGCGAGAAAATGGTGACGGAGTTT
>JAQCAK010000409.1 GCA_027621895.1 Pseudomonadota bacterium
TGAAGAGGGCAGGGTCGAGGTCAGTGCCCCGGACGGCCGCAGCGGCATATTCGACGAGTTTGCCGAATATATCAGCGGTGACATCAAATCGGCAGATATCCAGATGTGCAGCTGGGTTGGTGGCAAGATCGTGCCCGGTGAAGAAGATACGCCGATGGTTTATCCAACCGAGTCCGGCAGGGCTTATCGTGATGCGACCGCATCCGCCCGACGGGAAGCCATGCGTCCGCAGTTCGGGGATTTCGTCGACCAGATCAGCGATGCCGATCTCAATGATGCGATCTATTACTCGGTCTTTCCCAACCTGAGCCCCTGGGCTGATTTTAATCCGATCTTCTATCGATTCAGGCCGGATGGGGATAACCCGGAGCAGTCTTTCCACGAGGTCATGTACATGATTGCCCTCCCGGAGGGAGTGGAAGCGCCGGAGCCTGCCCAGATGAAATTCCTGGACATTGATGATGACTACACTCTGGTACCGGAAATTGGCAGTAACCTGGCCAAGATCTTCAACCAGGACTACGTAAATCATCGGATGGTTCAAAAAGGGCTTCACACGCATCCCAAGGGAGAGGTGATTTTTGCCAGTTACCAGGAAACGAAGATACGTCATTTCCACGACACGCTGAACAAGTGGCTGGCCAGCGAAGAGTCGCCGCGATCAAAGTAACGTCAGGCGACGGTCAATAAATTAGGGAGGAGGGAAACCACCCGGCCAGGTGAACCAGACCAGTTAGTCTGGTTCACCTGGCTTTTTTTATTGATCCGGGATGATTCTTCGGTAACATTCTTTCAGACTTTCCTGAGATATCGGTCTGTGAAGATCGCGAAAATTGAACTGGATAATGGCGTCTCTTTCGCTATCGAAGACTTTCAGCTGCCTTTGACGATCGGGCGGGGGAAGAGCTGTGACATCCGTATCAATGAACCCTACGTTTCTCGCCAGCATTGTGAGCTTTTCATGGGGACAGGACGAACGCTTTGCCTCAAGGATATGAGTGCCAACGGCACCATCGTTAACCGCCGCAGCGTCGGTGCTGGAGAATCGGTCAAGATCTCCCGCCACAGCCATCTTGAATTCGCGGGTGAATACAGCATGACAGTCACGTTGACAGATGATGACGGTATCACCCTGGTGCCGTCCGTCTGAACGGCACGCCCTCGTATCTGACTTCCTGGTTTATTCAGCCAGCGCAGCTTCCAGTTCATCCACCAGTCGGTCGAACTCGGCGATGGTGTCACGAATCGGTTGCGGGGTTGTCATATCCACGCCAGCCTGCTTCAACAGTTCGATAGAGTAGTCGCTGTCACCGGCTTTCAACAGCGCCATGAACCTCTGTCGAGCCGGTTCCCCTTCCTCACGAATGGCTCTGGCCAGCGCCGTTGCCGCTGCAAACGATGTCGCATACTGGTAGACATAAAAATTGTCGGTCCTCAGGAAGTGGGGTATACGGCTCCACTCGATGGCATTCAGCGGATCTGCCCGAACACCATCGCCGTAGTAGGCGTTGAATACCCCGGCGTAAATCTCGTTGAGCCTGTCTTTGGACAGGGCATTTCCTGATTCAATAACCTCGTGAGCCTGCATCTCGAAGTCGGCGAAAGAAACCTGTCGATAAAAGCTGCCGCGGAAGTTATCCAGGTAATTCTGCAGCAGGAAGATTCTGTCTTCCCGGCTGTCGGCTTCAGCGAGCAGTTTCTGAATCAACAGGGCCTCGTTGGTCATGGACGCCACTTCTGCAATGAAAGTTCGCGCACCACCATACGCATAGGGCTGTGCTGCATGACGCAGGTAGCTGTGCATGGAGTGCCCGTACTCGTGGGCGAGTGTGGATACATCGCCCAGTGTGCCTTCATACTTCATGGAGAAGAAGGGCGCAGAGTTGTAGGTGCCCCAGGAATAAGCCCCACCTCGCTTGCCCTTGTTGTCCACCGCATCGACCCAGCCTTCGTCAAACCCCATCCAGTAGACGTCGAGATACTCCTGGCCGAGTGGTGCAAGGGCCTCGGCCACGACCTGTTTGGCTTCTTCCCAGGGGATATCTTTCATCGTGGGTTCAATAATGGGTGCGTACAGATCCCAGATTTCCAGGGTCTCCAGACCGAGCGCCTGGCGACGAAGCTCCAGGTAACGCTGTAACGGCGCCGTACCTTTCCGGGTTTCCGCGATCAGGTTGGTAAAGACCTCCTGCGGGATAGCACTGTTGAACGTGGCGGCCTGCAGGCGTGAGTCATACCCCCTGGCCTTTGCCAGAAAGGCTCGTGAGCTGACGTGCCCGGCGTAGTTCGCCGCCAGCGTGTTACCCAGTTTTTCGTAGCCCTGGAAAAGACCCTTCCAGGCGTCCTCGCGAACACGACGATTGGTTGAATGGATGAAGGTCCCGTACCGTGAATCGTTCAGCTCAACTGTATTGCCATTCTCATCTTCGATCTCGCCGAAGGTGAGGTCCGCATTGTTCAGCCGGGTGAAAACGTTGCTGAACTGGGAAAGAGGGTCCCCGGCCATCGAGAGCAGTTTCTCTTCTGACTCGGACAGGATGTAGGGTCGCTGTCGGAGGATCTGGTCCAGGTTGTGGCGATGAACTTCCAGGCCCGGTGTTTCGCTGATCATCACATTGACCTGTTCCGGGTCCGCAGCGAGCAACTCGGGACTGAACCAGGCGGAGAGTTCTCCGTAACGGCTGATCAGAGTTCGTGCCCTGGAAAACCGCTCGCCAGATTCACTGTCTCGCATGTCCTCGAACGACTTGAGGCCCGCATAGACGTAAAGATCTCCAACCAGCATCTGGATGCTTTCAGCTTCCTCAATGGCCGCCAGCAGCACCTGACCACTTTCTGTGAGCTTTCCCTTGTACTTGGTTAACTGCGGTAACAGCGCTTCCGCCTTTGTAAAATCCGCCTCCCAGGCATCACTTGATGCATACATGGAAGTCAGGTCCCATTTGAGATCCGCGGACACGGCATC
>JAQCAK010000410.1 GCA_027621895.1 Pseudomonadota bacterium
CGGGAAAAGTTCTCTCGCTGGCAGGGTTTGCCGGAAGATCGTCGTCGTCAGCTGATCCGCCGATTCGACCAGTTCCGGGAACTGCCCCCGGAAGACCAGTCCCGATTGCGCGAGAAGCAGCGTGAGTTCAGGAGTCGCCCCGAGTCGGAGCAGCGGGAACTGCGGGAAAAGTATGAACGCGCCCGTCAGGGGAGAACAGGAACAGATTTCGAAAAATTCAAGAAGCGGCGCCAACCGGGTGCTCGGCAGGCTGGCCAGCCTGCACAGCGTCCCGTCAGGCCGCAGCGGCCACCCGGTCGCTGATACCCACCCTCGGCGAACGGTTCATATTTCCTGACGAATGGTGTCAACCTGATGTGCTCCCCATCGTTTACCTGTTAGCACCTGGCAAAAAGCCGGGTTACCAAAAACGTAAACGAGGAATCACACATGTTTTCCACTAAATCACAGGCACCCCTGGTCTTCGCCATGATCGTCACTTTCACCACCGCCACCGCCGTCAGCTCTGCTGTGCTGGCCAGACCCGGGGAAGGACCATCGGGTCACCCCGGTGGTGCTTCTCACCAGGGTCCAGGCCTGATGGGTCGGGGACAACCGGGCGGCGAGGAACGGGGTAACAGGCGTCTGCGAATCAATCATCTTTTTGATTCGATGGATACCAATGACGATGGTCTTGTGACCCTGGATGAGTTCCTGGCGAAACCGGCTGAAAAAGCAGCGAAGCTTTTTGACCGGATTGATACGGATGACGATCGCCTGATATCAGAGGCCGAGTTCCTGGCAGCGGCGGAACTCCGCAGGGAGCGTCATCCCGATGTTGACAGGGACGCGGTCAGAACCTGTGTCGAGGAGCAGCTGGGTGAGGCCCTGCCTGAGCGGCCTGACCCAGAGACCCGCTTTGATGCAATCGATGCAAACGATGATGGCTTCATCGACCTGGAGGAACTGACGGCGGCGAAAACTGAAGTTGCAGCCGGAAAGTTTGCGGTGGTCGATGCTGACAGTGATGGGGCGATCACGCTCGAGGAACTGGCTGTTTCGATGCAGGATCAGCGGGAACGTCGTGAACTGGCCCGAACCTGCGTGGAAGAACAGCTCGAGGAAGCCTCGCTGCTGGGAGAATAGCGGTCCGGTCCCATGACGGAAATCCGCACCGATCCGAACAAGGATCGATCCGCAGGCCCGGTATGGCTGAGCCCATACCGGGCTTCTTTCTTGGTGCTCTTCAGCCCGCTGTGCTACTTTGATCCGCTGACTAAACAGGACGATGGAGCGCGCTGGTGAGCGACGAACGCATGCATGCTGTAGGTGATGATCCCGCCTGGAGTGAAAGCTATTACTTCAATTTTGTTGACCCCGAATCGAAAGTGGCCATGTTCACGCGAATGGGGTTTCGACCGGGCAGCGGCTGGGCCGATGCGCTCCACGCGGTTTACCTGGACGGGAAGCGGGTCGTGTTCACCTATGGACGTCGGGACATAGGCGGAGACCTGACTGTCTACGACGGTGACCTGACGGCGGGAAACCTGACACTGACCTGCGTCGAGGATCACGACACCTGGCGCGTTGAATACGATGGCCCGGGCCAGGACATCCCGAATGGGGAAATCCTTTTGATGCGAAGCAAAGAGCGACCCGACGGCTGGTTTCAACCGACTCACCTGAAAATGAATGTCAGCTTTAACTGCCTGACCGAACCCCACTATGCCGCGAGTGGTGCCCGGGGTCATTTTGAGCAGAGTGGGCGGGTGACGGGCAGGATACAGGTCGGCGATGAGGTCTTTGATGTCGATGGTTTCGGGGTACGGGATAAATCCTGGGGGCCTCGCGACTGGGGTGCAGGCGATCGCGAATCCGGCGGTCAAGCAAAAGCCGCAACCGGACCCTCGCCTTTTGTGAACTGGTTTTCCATGAATTTTGGAGATCATGCGGCCCTGGGCGGCTCCTGTTTCAGGCACAAGGACGGTGTTATCCGGGGCGAGGGCTGGCTGCAGCGTGACGGCGAATCCCTGGCCCTGAAGGACATCGTTGTTGAGTCCACCTATCGGCCCGATTCCATCATCCACGAAACAGTCAGGCTGACCGCAAGAACGGAACATGGAGAGGATCTGGTCATAGAAGGCGATGTGTTGTCGGTCTGCCCGACCAAGATACCCATGCCTGGCGGGGCGACCTTCGTTAACGAAGGGCTGGCGGCGTTTCGCTGGAACGGCCGCGTCGGTTATGGCATCGCCGAGCACTGGCATGCCGTGTCCCTGGAGTCGCCTGCCTCATGATGGACCAGGTTGTCGTTGTTACCGGCGCCGGGTCCGGCATTGGTCGCGCGACGGCCTGCCTGTTTGCCGAACGGGGTTACCAGGTACTGGCAGTTGGCCGACGCGAGGCGCCGCTGGCGGAAACCGCGCAACTGGGCGCCCATCTTGCCGGGGGCATTGTGCCTTTCTCCGCTGATGTAAGCGATGAGGCCGCGGTGACCCGGATGACAGCGGAAGCCTGCGAGCTTGGGCGCGTCTCAGCTTCGGCTAGCTGTGTACCAGGTCCTCCTTCAGGTACTTGCCAGCCACATAAAAGTGATAGGCGGCCCAGATATTGACGAACGAGAAAATGAGCAGGCTGTAACGCAGTGATTCCTGGCCATAGGTGCTGTGCAGGGCGTCGCTCAGCATGCCGACAGCCTGGGGGCCGGCACCCATGCCGATAATATTCAGAATGAACAGCATGACGGCGGACGCAACCGCCCGCATTCTCAGTGTGGCCAGTCCCTGTGTCTGCGAGAAGGTGGTCGCCTGGTAGAAATTGCCCAGCAGGATGGGCATGATCAGGAACAGCAGGCTGGCCGTTGATGATTCGGACAGGTAGACGCCGAACGCAAAGGGTACGCCAAGTAACAGCGCGACCGGCACGACCCACAGGTACCAGCGAGTGTCTCTCGCGCCATAGCGATCAGCCAGGTATCCC
>JAQCAK010000411.1 GCA_027621895.1 Pseudomonadota bacterium
GCTACCGTGCACACCTGGCCGTATCCACTGACAGGTTCGTTATCGCCGAGGGCATTCGCGGGCAGGTGATGATGGTCTTTGGACTGCCTTCCTACCAGATCGTATTCAAGGTGATGAAGGACCGTTTCCCCGCTACCAAGTCGGTCAGCCACGAGGACGTTCGTCGGGCCTATCAGCTGGTCAAGACTCATGACCGGGTAGGTCGCATGGCAGATACCCAGGAGTTCCATTTCTTTGAGTTTCCACGGCAGCGATTCGAACCGGCGCTGCTAGAGGAACTGCTGGCGGTTGCCGGCGATTCGATCGAACTCCATGAAGACACCGTGGTCATCAGGCATCTCTATGCTGAGCGCATGATGACACCGTTGAATCTCTACATTCAGCAGTGCAGTGAGTTTCAATTGCAACAGGTCATCTGGGACTATGGTGCCGCGGTTCGTGAACTTGCTGCGGCGAACATATTTCCCGGCGATATGCTGCTGAAAAACTTCGGCGTGACGCGTCACAGTCGGGTGGTCTTTTATGACTATGATGAAATCTGCTATCTCACCGATGTGAACTTCAGGGACATGCCGGCAGATGCGCGGGGGCCCGGTGGCGAGGCCTGGTTTGATGTGGGTGAGTACGACGTTTTTCCTGAGGAATTCGCCACTTTTCTTTTTCCCGATCAGACGATGCGCGAGATATTCGAAGAGCAGCATGCGGACCTGTTCACCGCGGCGGGCTGGCGGCAGATCCAGGCCCAGGTCAGGGACCGGATTCTGCTGGATGTCTATCCCTACCCGGACCGTGCAAGACTGCTGGCCGATTCAGTATGATGAGACAGCAGGCAAAGATGCCATTCGGGGGAGCGAAGTGACGTTGAACGATGAAATGCTGCTGAAGGCGGCAAGACAGTGGTCTGAAGAGTTGCCGGCCAGAAGCGATGAGATTGAGACAGCCCGCAGGCTGCCGGCAGATATCAGTCAGGCCTTTGCCAGCGCGGGTTTTTATCACGCACTGGTTCCTCGTGAGTTCGGGGGGATCGAAGCGCATCCACATTCCCTGGTGGACATGATCAGGGAAATCGCTCGTGGTGATGGTTCTGCGGGCTGGAATGTCATGATAGGCGCGACAACGGGTCTCCTGGCAGCCTCCCTGCGGGAAGACCTGGCTGCTGAAATTTACGGACAATCTCCCGGGGTCATGACCGTCGGTGTGACCGCCCCCCTGGGGAGGGCCGAAAAGCTTGATGGGGGATGTCGGGTCACCGGGCGGTGGCCCTTCGGCAGTGGTTCGCAGAATGCCGACTGGATCTGTGGAGGCACGTTCGTTTACCAGGGAGATGAAAGGGTGCCGGGCCGCAAGGGGCCGCCGGACATTCATCTGATGATGTTTGAGAAAAGCCAGGTAGAGATTGAAGATACCTGGCGAGTCTCGGGCCTTCGCGGCACCGGCAGTCATCACTTTCATGTGGATGACCAGTGGGTCCCGGAGGGACGATGGGTCGTGATGGGTGAGCGTGCTCGAATCGAGAGACCGCTTTACCAGTTCCCGATGCTCGGCCTTCTTGCGCTGGGCGTGTCCAGTGTCAGCCTCGGGATTGGTGAGAAGGCGCTCAGGGCATTCAAGGAACTGGCGGTTGGCAAAACCCCGACTGGCTCCAGCCGAAGCCTGGCAAATCGATCCCAGATTCAGGCGCTGACGGCGGCATCGGTTGCGGACCTTGAAAGCGCCAGGTCGTTCATCCACATGGTCATCGATGAGGCCTACAGGGAGGCAGAAAAGGGCAACCGGCTTTCCCAGGCGATCAAGGCCAGGCTGAGACTTGCGGCTGCCAATGCGACCCACCGTTCGGTGGCGGCGGTTGATCGCCTCTACAAGGCAGGTGGTGGATCTTCCATCTATGATGAATCGGATCTGCAGCGTTGTTTCCGTGATATTCATGTCACGACCCAGCACATCATGGTGGCCTCGCCGGTGTTCGAAGCGATTGGCCGTGTCGAACTCGGTATGGAAGCGGGGTCTCCATTGTGAACAGCATTCAGGTAGGAACGGTCGGTTCTCCGGCGATGCTCACCGGTAATCCAGGGCAACGCAGAGCGCTGATACGGCAGGTGGAAGATGCTGGCATTGATCATCTGTTTGTCGCTGATCACGTCAGTTTTCACACCGGCCTCGGGATGGATGGCATTGTGAATACCGCGACACTGACAGCCATGTCTGACTCCCTGCGCGTGATTATCGGCGTTTATCTGCTCGCACTGCGACATCCCGTTCCAGTCGCCCGACAACTCTCCAGCCTGGCCATGTCGGCCCCTGGACGCGTGGTGCTTGGTGTGGGAGTTGGTGGTGAGGATCGTCACGAGATGGAAGTGTGCGGGGTTGATCCAGCCCGTCGCGGCAGGCACACGGATCACGCCCTCGCTGCGCTGCGCCGGTTGATGCAGGGCGAGGCAGTCAGCTATGACTGTGAATTTTTCACTTTTGACAAGGCGCTGATCAAGCCTGCCCCTGATCCTGCTATTCCGGTCATGGTTGGCGGTCGTTCAGACAGGGCGATTACCCGTGCGGCCATGCTTGCCGAGGGCTGGCTCGGTGTCTGGTGTTCACCGGAACGGTACGGTGCCGTGGTGGAGTCAATCTCCCGCCAGGCGCTGGAGGCCCGGGCAGACCAGCCTGTCTGGCAGCACGGACTTCAGGTCTGGACCGGGTTCGCTGACAGCAGGACACGGGCCAGGGAGTATGTAGCTCGCGAAATGGAGGCCATCTATCACATCCCGTTCGAGCGCTTCGAGAAGTACTCACCCTATGGCAGTCCTGAAGAAGTGGCGGCATTCCTTTCCCGCTATATCGACCAGGGTGCCAGGGTGTTCAATATCAAGCCCTGTGCGGGTTCCGAGGCTGAGGGAATCGCTGCGGTGGCAGAAGTTCGGCGATTGATGCAGATGGGTCTTTAGACTATCCTTGCGCTCCTC
>JAQCAK010000412.1 GCA_027621895.1 Pseudomonadota bacterium
CGTTTCTCCACAGCCAACGCAGGCTCCAGAAAACTCGAAGTGAGGCTCCAGCAGCATGGCGCCCTTCATCGTACCCGTTTTGGTTTCCGTCAGCGGGTAGTCCGACAGACTCTCGAAAAACGCCCAGTAGGCCGCCTCCCGGTCGCGGATTGCCGGCTGGGGCCGCATATTCAATGCCTTCCTGCTGACATTCGACTTGTCCTGTATCGGACAAATATCAACGCACAGCGAACAGCCCGTGCAATCCTCGGGCGCAACCTGATAGGCGATATGTGCGCCCTGGGGGTAATCCCGACCTTTCACCTGAATGCTTCGGAACCCGCCAGGCGCACCGTCTAGCAACGCATGATCGAACAGTTTCGATCGTATCGCCGAGTGCGGACACACGAATACACATTTGCCACAGTGCGTGCAGAGATCCGTTTCCCAGATTGGTATCTCCAGAGCAAGATTGCGCTTCTCATATCGGGACGTATCCAGTGGCCAGGTCCCGTCTACCGGCAACTGGGAGACGGGAATCAAATCACCCCGGCCTGCCAGCATCTGTCCGGTAACCTCCCGCACAAACGCGGGTGCACTATCGGGTATTTTCCCGCCTGTCGATTCGCGATGGTTGATGCTGGCGCCCGTATCTACCCTGTGAAGATGGGCCAGTGCGGCATCGATCGCGTCAACATTGAGCGACGCTATGCGACGGCTTTTCCGGCCATAGGTTGCCAGTACCGCGGCCTTGATGGCATCCACCGCCCGGTCACCGGGCACAACATCAGTAATCGCGAAAAAGCAGGTCTGCATGATCGTATTGATCCGCCGACCGAGTCCGGAATCCCGGGCAACCGCGTATGCATCGATCACATACACCTGAACCTGCCTGGCAATAATCTGGCGCTGGTAGCTTTCCGGCAGGGTATCCCAGAGATCAGCAGCTGGCGTCTCGCTGTTCAACAGAAACGTGGCACCCTGCCCGGCTTTGGCCAGCATGTCGTAGCGTTCCAGAAACACCGATTGATGACAGGCAATAAAATCCGCCTCATCGTCCTCGATCAGGTACGCTGACCGGATAGATTCAGGGCCGAACCGCAGATGGGAGATAGTGACAGCACCGGACTTCTTGGAGTCATAAACAAAGTATCCCTGCGCAAACAGGGTCGTTGTTTCACCGATGATCCTGATGGTGTTCTTGTTGGCGCTGACGGTACCGTCCGACCCCAGGCCGTAGAACAACGCCTGAAAATTTCTGGTGTTCGCGCCGCTGCGAAAATCACTGACAAAGTCGAGACTCAATCCAGAGACATCATCGCGAATACCGATGGTGAAGGGATGTGCCGGTCGTGACTGACTGGCATTTGCCATCACAGAGGCGACCATCCCGGGCGTGAATTCCTTCGACGACAGGCCATAACGGCCGCCACTGATCGCAACGCGGACATCGCCGGGACGCATGGCAAGACTGGTGGCAACATCCTTGAAAAGGGGTTCCCCATCTGCACCTGCCTCCTTGGTGCGATCAAGCACGGTAATCGAGCGAACGGTATCCGGTAACCTTTCGAGCATCAGATCGCCGCACCAGGGCCTGAACAGCCGGACCTTGAGCAGGCCCGTCTTCCTGCCAGCTGTATTCATGGCGGTTAAGGTTTCCTCGGCAGTTTCAGCACCAGAACCCATCATGACCAGAACCTCTTCGGCATCCTCGGCGCCTGCATAATCGTAAAGCCGATACTGTCGTCCCGTTGCCTCGGCATATTCGTTCATCACCTGCTGAACGACTTTCGGGAAGCTGCTGTAGATCGGGTTGATGGCCTCCCTGGACTGGAAAAAGACATCCGGATTCTGGGCGCTACCACGCAGTACCGGATGTTCCGGTGACAGTGCGCGATCCCGCACCGACGCAAGCGCCTGGGTATCCATCAGGGACTTCAGCAATTCGGCATCCGGAATGCTGACCTTGGCAATCTCATGCGATGTTCTGAAACCATCAAAAAAGTGGAGCACGGGTACCCGGCCACGCAGGCTTGCTTCGGTCGCGATAAAAGCGAAATCCAGTGCCTCCTGAACGGAGTTTGAGCAGAGCATGGCAAATCCCGTCGTCCGTGCAGCCATGACGTCACTGTGATCACCGAAGATAGACAGGGCATGCGAGGCCACACTGCGGGCAGCGACGTGGATAACCGTGGGCGTCAGTTCTCCCGCGATCTTGTACATATTGGGCAGCATCAGCAGTAATCCCTGTGATGCAGTAAAGGTCGTCGCGATACTGCCTGCCTGTAATGCACCGTGAAGTGCACCCGCAGCACCCGCCTCGCTCTGCATTTCGACAACCTGCGGCACGCTGCCCCAGATATTGCGACGGCCGCGGGCAGACCAGTCGTCGGCATGCTCACCCATGGGTGACGCCGGTGTAATGGGGTAAATGACCACCACCTCACTGAGCAGGTGGGCCATATGTGCCACCGCCTCGTTACCATCCATCATCGCCGTGGTATCAACCATCCCTGCCTCCATTGCGCAGAAACCAGCTTCTACTTTTGCACGATTCAACCAGGAATTACTTGAGCCAGCGCAAGCGGGGGGAAATTAGTCGTCTTCAATCCGAAAACGCCTGCACAACCAGATTTAAAGAACTGCTAAAGTATCGATGGAACCGCGTACAGTCATCATTCCACGGAAGCACAACTATGGGTCGATTGGATCAGAAAGTGACACTCATCACCGGCGGCGCCTCGGGCCTGGGCAAAGGGATCGCACAACGATTTACCGAGGAAGGCGCGATCACCTATATCACCGACATCAGCGATAACGGTGAAGCGGTCGCAAAAGAACTCGGGGCCGAATTTTTGCTTCAGGACACGCGCTCGGAAGAAACCTGGGACTCGGTCATCCAGCAGATTGTCAGTCGTCACCAGCGGCTGGATGTACTGGTGAACAATGCCGGCATTTTTTCCAGCTGCCCGGTT
>JAQCAK010000413.1 GCA_027621895.1 Pseudomonadota bacterium
GGATCGCTGACAAACAACCTCGAGTTCCCCATCTACTTTTTCCTGTTCGTCATGAACGGCCTGGCAGAAGGCAAGCGCCTGAACCTGGTGGGTGAAGATCGGGATATCCAGCAGGCCCTGAGACTGCTCCGGTTTACCCTGATGGGTCCCACCCGCGAGGAACTGGACGCCTGGCAGACCGAGGAGCCTCTCAAGGAGGAATGGCTGGCGGTCAGCGAGGCCATCGCACTGAAGCAGTCTGATGGCAGCATTATTCCGGTTGAGGATTTTTTCAACCTCTGCCCTTTCGAAGACGGCGAGATACAGGCCGGCTCACTGACTATCCGCCACCTGGGCGAAGATCACTACCTGGTCAGCGGCGAGGAGGGGAACGTCGACGTTAATCTCAACCGGGGTGACGAGATACAGCCCTGCTATACCGTCCAGAAGGACTATGTGCCCGGCGGACTGGTCAAGCTCGGCCTGGAAATTCTCGGTGGCGCTTCCGGATTCACACCGGAGGAGCCCTGCACGGGCCTTGCGCTCTGCTATAACGGCGACTACCTGCTGATCGATTCCATTCCCTTTCTCGATCAGCATCTTTTTTCCAGGGGCATTTCCAAAAACCAGGTTTCCGCGGTTTACCTGACGCATCTTCACGACGACCACTGCGCCATGTTTCCGCTGATGCTGATGCCCCATCGGGTTGAGGTCATCACGACCCGGGAAATCTTCTACATGTCGATGGAAAAACTCGCCTGCAGCCTGGGCTGGTCCGTCGAGGCGGTCACCGAACACTTCAAACTGGTGGAGGTCAGGCCAGGTGAAACCCGGAACTACTTCGGCCTGAACATCCTGCCTCACGTCACTGTACACAGCATCCCGACGATTGGTGCCACATTCAGTACGATCCATCGCGGTTATGAGCGACAGATCTGCGTCGTGGGTGACAATCACACCATGACAACCATCAGGGACCTGCACAGGCAGGGGCACGTTCGCGATGAAACCCTGGAAAACCTGGAGCGCCTGTACAAGGACAGGTTCAGCCTGCTGGTTGCAGACGGCGGTGCCGGCGCTATTCACGGTGATCCCGCTGACGCACTCAAATCGAACGCGGACCGGGTTGTGTTCGTGCACGTTGAACAGTTGCCCAATGAATTCGATACCACATTTTCACTGGCCAGTGCGGGCAAGCGCTACACGGTGATCGAGGGCGACCCCAGCGTCTACACCTCACAGGTCAATCACTACCTCAGCCAGTGGCTGGGAGAACCCTTCCCCAACCGCTGGATGCGCAGCCTGCTGGCAGAGGAAGAGATTCGCCGCTACAACTCCGACGACGTGATTATTGTCCAGGATACCGAAACACGCGGTTTCGTTTACCTCATCCTCACCGGATACTGTGACGTGGTGCAGCATAACGGCAAACAATTCACGACCGTTGCCAGCCTGCAGGCCGGTGATGTGATTGGCGAGATGGCCGTTATCACCGGTGTCGGCACCCGCAATGCCAGTGTCGTGGCGCGCACGCCGGTCACCGTCTGTGTCTTCGCCGAGGAAACCTTCGCCGCTTTCATCGAGAACGAGGGATTTCGTGACAAACTGCTGAATCGATGGGCTGTCCGGCCGTTGATCAGATCGCTGCCCCAGTTCAGCATGCTGACATCCACGACCCTCGAAAAAGTTGGCAATATTGCCCGCTTCGAACATCTGGAAAAGGGCGACACCCGTCGCTTTGATGACCACGCCTGGTACATCCTGGTGGAAGGTACTGTTGAAGATGACGAGGACAACCGGGGCTTTGCCGCTGAATACGGCTGGCGCCCCTTTGCGGCTGACAATCCCGCGTCAGTCGTGTGCCTGGAGGACTGCCGTTTCATCAAGTTCCGCAGGGATCAGTTGGAGAACCTTCGAGGGGAAGTACCCCAGCTGAACTATTACCTGCGAAAACAGCGAATCAGGCAGGAACATGCCGAAGTTGACTGGTTACTGGATACAGTTTCCGTCTACTGACCTGCCGCGGCGGTGCATCAGGTTTTCGCCGCGGCCAGGATCGCCGCCAGCTCCGGTCGGTGCGCCTTGATTTCCTCGTTGGACAGCCCTTCCAGTGAGTGTGGGTATTTCAGCCACTCGGTTGTTTCATAAAGATAGTAGTCCGGCACCCGCCCCGTCAGGTTGCGAGTGGGTTTGTAATAGGGAACCGCCACCCTGACGTCATCGGGGGCATTTCGTCGGGTCTTCTCCCGGAGATGGGCAATCACCGCATCAATACTGCGACCCGTATCGAACACGTCGTCCACGATCAGCAATCGATCATCGTGACAGACATTCTTGACCAGGTAATTCATCGAGTAGACCTGAACCTGGTCATCGCGTCCGTCGATCCCCTGGTATGAGGATGTGCGGATGGCAATGTGATCCGCAATGATGCCCCTGGCCGCGAGCAATTCCTGCACGGCGACACCCACAGGCGCACCACCACGCCAGATTGCAACAATGTAACTGGGCCTGAACCCCGAATCGGCAACCTTTGCTGCCAGCCTCCAGCTGTCTTCCAGAAGTTGCTGGGCGTCCAGATAGCGTTTTTCGCTCATGATGCGGTATTCTGTTCCGAAGCCGTCAGACTAATTTTACCGCCCATGCAAGACAAGCAATTTCTGTCCGAACAGGCAGTTCTGGAAGACAGCTTCAGGCTGGGTGTCGAAATCTTTAACTCGGGATTTCGACCGACATTTATCGTGGGTCTCTGGCGAGGCGGGAGTACGGTCGGCATCTATGTGCAGGAGTGTCTGCAGACGCTGGGCGTGGTTACGGATCACATTGCCATTCGAACTTCCTACCAGGGATACCAGGCCTACCGCGAGATGGTTCAGGACCCTGAGGGTCGAATCCGGGTACACGGCACTCAATACCTGCTTGAAACACTGAACGCCGGGGACCGATTGCTGATCGTGGACGATGTATTCAGC
>JAQCAK010000414.1 GCA_027621895.1 Pseudomonadota bacterium
AATCGGCTGTTTCGCTGGACGAACGCTGGGGTGACTTTCCCCAGGCATACAAGGGTATGCTGGTACCGGATTATCCCAACCTGTTTTGTCTCTACGGCCCGAACACGAACATTGTTCATGGCGGGAGTATCATTTATAACACTGAATGCCAGGTGCACTACATCATGCAGTGTCTTGCCCTGATGCTGGAGCGGCAGTCATCGATCCTGGAGATTCCGCAAGCAGCAACCGATGAGTACAACGAGGAGGTTCAAGCGATCAGCAAGCACCTGGCATGGGGTCACCCCGGGGTCGAAAGCTGGTACAAGAACTCCGACGGTAAAGTCGTCAACAATTCACCCTACAGTAACCTTGGATACTGGTCGGTCACCCATGATGTCGAGCCTAATCGCTATCGGATGGAGACAGTAAGCGCGGAGTCATAAGCCTCCAGCAACGAATGAGCTGAGTACATTGGCGCTGAATGCAAAGAAGTGTTTACTCATTCCGTTTGGTGCCAGGCTGCCAGGAATAATATCGACGAGCAATTTTGATTTAGACAGGAGACCCCGATGGGACCGCTGACAGGTGTAAAGGTGATTGAATTACAAGGTATTGGCCCCGGGCCTTTTTGCGGCATGATGCTGGCAGACATGGGTGCTGAGATCGTGCGCATAGACAGGGCCGGGTCCGTTGGCCGCCCGGCAAATCCAGGCGACATTCTGGCGCGAGGCAGACAGAGCATTGCCATCGACCTCAAGCAACCTGAAGGTGTCGAAACGGCGCTGCGACTCATTGATGATGCGGACATCCTGATAGAAGGCTTCAGGCCCGGTGTGACAGAGCGGCTGGGGCTCGGTCCTGAAGTCTGTCATTCAAGAAATGAGCGGCTGACTTTTCTGGGTCGGGATGTGTGGGGACAGACAGGCAGCATGTCATCGGTGGCTGGGCACGACATCAATTACATTGCGCTTTCAGGTGCGCTGCACGGTATCGGTACAGCCGGCGAAAAGCCGGTACCCCCCTTGAATCTGGTTGGCGACTTTGGCGGCGGCGGCATGTTACTGGCGTTTGGGCTGCTGGCAGCACTACATGAACGCAACAGCAGTGGTAAGGGGCAGGTTATCGATGCGGCGATGACCGAGGGGTCGGCGCTGTTAATGAATGCCATTTTCGGGCTCATGGGGAACGGTAGCTGGACACAGGACAGAGGAACCAATTTTCTCGATGGTGGTGCGCATTTCTATAACACCTATGAAACCAGCGATGCTAAATGGATATCGATTGGTTCCATTGAGCCGCAGTTCTATTCAATACTCCTGGAAAAATCAGGATTGGGTGAGAAAGACGGATTGCCCGGTCAAATGTCACGTGAGGACTGGCCTGCTTTGAAAGAAGACCTGACAAAAATCTTCAAGACCAAAACCCGGGCTGAGTGGGACGACATCATGCTGGGTACCGATATCTGTTACGCGCCGGTGCTGAATTTCGAAGAAGCCAGATCCCATCCCCACAATGTCGAACGAGGCTCATTCGCTGAACAGGATGGCGTTTTCCAGGCAGCACCTGCACCAAAGTTCAGCCGCTCTGAAACCAGCCTGCCAGCGAGTAGTGTCGCACCAGGGGCACAAACACTGGATATACTGAAGGCTGCTGGCTTCTCAACACAGGAGATCGAAAGCTTAACGAGCTCGGGTGCGGTCGCGCAGGCCTAGGTTCTTCGTGCTGGTTGCTTCGTGAAACCTCTGTCGAGTTACCTGAGATTCAAAGCACTCAATCCGCACACAGGTTTCTTTGCTGCTGCCACGTCAACTCGGGATTGGCGAATTCCTGGACACCTTGTTTTCTCTAAGGTACTCCTCGTGTGCGAACCTTTAAAGAACAACAAGACAGACAATAGGTAAATAATGAAAGACCAAATAGTCGCAGACTACGGGAGCTGGCCTTCCCCCGTCACACCCAGGAGCCTCGTAGAGGGTGTGCGCGGCATTGGTAGCCTTCAGTATGACAACGGATTCGTTTACTGGCTTGAATCCCGGCCGGAAGAAGCCGGACGGCAAACGATCATGCGCTGGCACCAGGAATCAGGCATAGAAGAAATGCTTCCGTCTCCTTTCAACGCGCGATCAAGGGTTCATGAATACGGAGGAACAAGTTACCTTGTTCATGGGAATGTCATTTGGTTTAGCCAGTTTGACGACCAGCGAATCTATCGCATGACACCAGGAGACGTACCGCGACCGATTACAGCCAAAAGCGCAAATAACGGTGCGATCCGATTTGCAGCCTGCACGCCTGACGTATCTCGCGACCGACTGATTTGTGTCCGTGAGGATCACAGAGCCGGCGGAGAACCGCGCAATGAACTGGTTGCGGTGGCGATGGATGGCAGAGATGAGGAAGGCGAAATTCTGTTTGCGCAGAGCGACTTTGTCTCAGCCCCAAAACTGTCAGCGGATGGTTCATCCATCGCGTTTGTGAGCTGGATGCATCCCAATATGCCATGGGACAACACCACCCTTTGGTCGGCCAGCTTCAAACCAGACGGATCTCTTTCCGGCCTGATGGAACACAACCCGAACACGCAGGAATCTGTTATAGACCCTCAATGGTCAGATGCCGGCGACCTGTACGCGCTCACCGATCGTAGTAATTGGTGGTCTTTGAACCGTGTATCCACAGATACGTTTACCGCCATTGCGCACGACGAAGATGAAGTCGAGATTGGTGGGCCCATGTGGAGCCTGGGTACCAGCTACTATGCTTTCAGTACACCGAACCGGGCAGTTGCAATCATGAACCGGGGCGGCGTCGAACACCTGTCTATACTGGAGCTAGAGGGGAGGGGTTCCAGCGTAATACCTATCCAGGACGTAACAGGGATCGGCAGCATGCTATTCGCTGACGATCGAATAGTGGCGGTCCTCAGGTACACCAACAAACCGGCTGAGCTTGTTTCGTTTAAGACA
>JAQCAK010000415.1 GCA_027621895.1 Pseudomonadota bacterium
AACCAGATGACAACCTGACTCACATTAAAGGACATCAGCAGCCAACCCCATGAAAGCCTCGAAGTACACCATCGCAACGCTTAAGGAAACCCCTTCAGATGCAGAGATCATCAGCCATCAGCTGATGATCAGAGCCGGTTTAATCCGCAAACTCGCTTCCGGCATCTACAGCTGGATGCCTCTTGGCCTGCGGGTGCTCCAGAAGATCGAAAACATTATTCGTGAAGAGATGAACGCCTCCGGCGCCCAGGAGGTCCTGCTGCCCGTGGTTCAGCCTGCCGAGCTGTGGCAGCAATCCGGCCGCTGGAACCAGTACGACCAGGGTCTGCTGCTTAAACTGCAGGATCGCCATGATCGGGATTTCTGCCTTGGCCCAACCCATGAAGAAGTCATCACGGACCTTGCCCGCAATGAACTCAAGAGCCACAAGCAGCTGCCGGTCAACTATTACCAGATTCAGACGAAATTCAGGGACGAAACACGGCCCCGGTTTGGCGTGCTGCGTGCCCGGGAATTCATCATGAAGGATGCCTATTCATTCCATATTGACCAGGCTTCTCTCGAAGAGACCTACCAGGACATGCATGCTGCCTATACCCGGATTCTGCAGCGGATGGAGCTGAATTTTCGTCCGGTCCTGGCGGACACCGGCAGCATTGGTGGCAGTGCCTCCATGGAATTTCACGTTCTCGCTGATTCCGGCGAGGATCGCATCGCGTTCTCGTCCGAGAGTGACTACGCCGCCAACGTCGAGATGGCCGAAGCGGTAGCCCCGGCCCAGTCTGACGAGACCATCCTGGATCAGGCAGATGTCCAGACCCCCGGCGTGAAAACCATTGACGAGCTTTGCGAATACCTTGGAGTCCCCCCGGAAAAAACCGTGAAAACACTGATCGTTCGCGGCACCGAGACTGACCTGGTTGCACTGGTGCTGAGAGGAGACCACCTGCTCAATACCGTCAAGGCCGAGAAGATCGCCGGCGTTGCCGCGCCCCTGGAAATGGCGGGCGAAGAGGCCATCAGGGAAAGTCTCGGCTGCCAACTCGGCTCAATAGGCCCCCAGGGATTATCGATACCCGTGATGGTTGACCGCAGTGCCGCGGCGCTGCGAAATTTTATCGCTGGCGCCAACAGAACCGACGTTCACACCACCAACCTGAACTGGGACAGGGACGTCGAAGTGACCGCTGTTCAGGATCTCAGGGAAGTTGTCGAGGGCGATCCGAGCCCTGATGGCCGGGGTGTGCTGCAGATAAAACGCGGCATTGAGGTTGGTCACATTTTCCAGCTGGGCCGCAAGTATGCAGAGCCCATGAACGCCACAGTGCTGGACGAATCAGGCAAGGCGGTCATCATGACCATGGGCTGCTATGGCATGGGGGTCACCCGCCTGGTCGGTGCGATTATCGAGCAGTACCATGACGAGCGAGGCATTATCTGGCCTGAAGCAATCGCACCGTTTCATACCATCGTCGTACCCATCAATGCTCACCAGTCAGAGGAGGTAGCGGCCGCTGCAGATAGCGTTTACCAGTCCCTCAGGGACAAGGGCATTGATGTGCTGCTTGATGATCGCGAGGGTGTTCGGCCGGGCGCGAAGTTCGCAGACGCGGAGCTGATGGGTATTCCCCACCGGATCGTGATCGGGGAACGCGGGCTGAAAAACGGCAACGTGGAATACCTCAACCGCCGGGAAGGTGAATCCCGCGATGTCCCGCTTGCTGATGTCGTTGCGCTGATCAGCGGAGGCTGATCAGCGTCCCATGCTCTTCAAGAGGCTGGCTTCTGTCTGCGGTCCCACCAGCACGTCTTTCAGCACGCCGTCAGGGGCAATGATCAGCGTGGTGGGCAGCACCTGGGGTTTCTCGATCCCGTATCGCTGGTACGGATCGCCGGCGAATACGGGAAAGGTGATTTTCATTTTCTCGATCTGGCGCGCCATTTCAGGCGGTGGCGGCTGATCGAAATTCACGCCAAAAACCGAGATATCAGCATGATTGCGGTCAAGTTCAATCAGCTCGGGAATCTCCTTGATACAGGGCGCACACCAGGTGGCCCAGTAGTTGATGACCAGCCAGTTGCCCTTGAGATCATCGAACCGCCAGCCCTTGCCCTGGGTATCCCGGATATCCGGCTGACTGCAGCCGGCAACCATGATCAGGGACAGCAACATCAGTCCCGTCAATTTCCTCATTGTTCTACCCCTCGAAACAGCTTTTCAAGATCAAGGTTCAGCGTTTCCTTGCCAGAAGCTGACAGCTGCCTTAACCGGTCATTGAGCAGGCTTTCCCAGCCGTCCGCGCTTTTCTTGAAGCCCTCCGGCAAGTCCCAGGGAGCGGCCCTGTAGATATCCCAGAAGGTCACTTCATCCAGGTCCTTCGACAACACCAGCCCACCACGGTCTACCTGCCTGATCAGTCCCTGCTTCAAAAGCCAGGCCTTGTGGTCATGCCAGTAATGCATGTCTACCCTGTGGCTCAACTGCGACAGTATCTTGTCCGTGACCACCTCGCCTCGCATGTGACAGCGAAAAAATGTCTCCAGGATCAGCAGAATCTGGAGCATGGGCGCTTCGGTATCCCGACTGCGTTCGGAATGGTAAAGGCCGAGCCCCTTGGTCAGCTCAGCCCCGAACAGCACCAACGTCCAGGACACATAGATCCATATCAAAAACAGTGGTACGGCAGCATAGGTCCCGTAGATCACCTGGAAATCAGACTGCGACATGACTCCACCGAACGCCTGCTTGACCAGCTCGAACAGCACTGCCACGACAACCCCGCCCAGCAGGCCATGCCGCAGCGGCACCACACAGTTGGGAATGGTCAGGTACATCAGGGTAAACACCACAACGTTCAGCAGGATCGGTACCAGGGCAAGCACCCCCAGGTAACCGGTGACATCAGACAGCAGGGGCAGCGAAAGAATATAG
>JAQCAK010000416.1 GCA_027621895.1 Pseudomonadota bacterium
TCCTGAAGCTCAACGGTGACTTCGACTTCCTGGTCGGTGCCGACAATCACCACAATACCGTCTTCGGTCTGCAGCAGGAGGTTGGACAATATGGGGGAAGTCTGGCGCCTTTCAACAACGCCACAGGCCAGTTGCAGGGGCTCCAGCAGCTTCTCTCGATTAATAACTAATTTCATGTGACTTCCTGCGCCGCTACCCGGCCCCAAATACCATCAGGCAGTCAGCAATCTCAGAAGATTGTTGTAGTCCTCACGAATATCGCGACTACTTTCTCGCAGTTCTTCAATCTTGCGACAACCGTGTAGAACGGTGGTGTGGTCGCGACCGCCAAAGGCGTCCCCAATCTCGGGCAGACTGTGATTGGTCAATTCCTTGGAGAGCGCCATGGCCAGCTGCCTGGGTCTCGCTATCGACCTGTTGCGCTTCTTTGAGTGCAGATCGCCAACCCGAATCTTATAGTAATCCGCCACGGTTTTCTGGATATTTTCGATGCCGATCTGACGATCCTGGATGGCAATCAGATCACGCAGGGATTCCTTGACCTGGTCAATGGAAATCACCCGATCGGTGAAATGCGCGTTGGCGATAACACGCTTGAGGGCACCTTCGAGTTCACGAACATTCGAGCGAATGCGCTCGGCAATAAAAAACGCTGCATCACTGGGCAGTTCTACATGCTCAATTTCAGCCTTCTTCATGAGGATGGCTACTCGCGTCTCCAGTTCCGGTGGTTCGACGGGCGCGGTCATCCCCCATACGAACCGGCTCTCCAAGCGCTCTTCCAGACCTTCAATCTCTTTCGGATAACGATCACAGGTCAGCACAATCTGGCTGCCGTCCTCCTGAAGACGATTGAACACATGGAAAAACTCTTCCTGGGTCTTCATACCCTTGGCAAGAAACTGAATATCATCCATCAGCAGCACATCAACCGAACGATAGTACTGCGTAAAATCGCTCATGGTGCCGCGCTCGATAGCCCTGACCATGTCTTCCATAAAACGCTGGGAGTACATGTAAGCGACTTTCAGGTTGGGATGCCATTCTGCGATTGAATTACCCACCGCGTGCATCAGGTGAGTTTTACCCAGACCGGAACCACCATAGAGCAACAGCGGATTGTAGGAAGAACCGCCTACATTCTTGGACACCTGCAGTGCCGCAGCCCTGGCCAGCTGGTTTGAGCGGCCTTCTACAAAGCTGTCGAACGTAAACTCCTTGTTGAGTTCAAGGAGGGGGTAAAATCGCTCCCTGGCTGAAAAGGAGTTCGGCTTGTCGTTTGAATCCTCGAGGCTGCCGGGTAATGCAGCCCTTGGCATACTGCCTATTTCCAGGTCCACTTCTCCGGACCCTCGCAGTGCTACCAGTTCCTGAATTCGCTCGAGGAAGTTATCACTGACCTGATCCCGGATGTACTTGTTGGGTGCCAGGAGCCTCAGGTGGTTATCTTCTGCAACAGCCTGCAAGGGCTTAATCCAGGTGTTGAACTGCTGTGACGTCAGCTCATCTTCCAGCTGATCCAGACACTTTTGCCAGATTGTCGCCCCCACAGAACCCCCGTAATACGCTGTGTTTCACTATTCTTATGTTGCTTGCTTGGATTACCTTTACATTCGATGGGACGTAAAGCGTGAAATCTCGGCAGTCGTGGTGCATGAAGCACGACAGGATGTTACCTCGATTCAATAGCTCAAGCCAAGCTGTTAACAGAAAAAATGAACAATAAAAGACTTTATTTTTCAGCAAGTTATACAAACCTCCGGTGACTAAGCAGTGGTTAAGCTGTGGATAACCTGTGCACGAAAAATCGGTTTCCGGTGTAGGAACCTGGCCAGTGTGTAAGTCAGCAAACACTCCCCAGCTTGTACACAGGATGCACAGAGCCAGTCAGCTACTTATCAGAACACTTTGCCTGCTCGTAACTCACTGAAGGCCCAGCGGTTTAATGACTTGTGCACAGAATGCATCCCCTTAATAGGAACAATAGTAATAGATCATATATATATAAGATCCTTTATATTAAAGAGGGCCCTGTGGCCAGACCGCGAATCGGGTCAAAGAAGATAATGTCGACATTGTTTGACCCGCATGAGCTTCTTAATTAGAATCCGCGCTCTTTTTTAAAACCCGATCAGCTGGTAACCATCATGAAAAGAACGTTTCAACCAAGCGTCATCAAGCGAAAAAGAACGCATGGCTTTCGCGCTCGTATGGCCACCAAAAATGGTCGACTGGTACTCAAGCGTCGCCGTGCAAAAGGACGCAAGGTACTGTCCGCGTAGTCAACGATTCAAGTTTCCAAGTGATGGGCGAGGCGGTGGTCAGCCGAATGCCCGAACAATCCTTTCCGACCACTCGACGCCTGCTGCATTCGCGCGAGTTCGATGCGGTGTTTAACCAGAGCGATTACAGGATCAGCCATCGTGAAGTGCTGATCCTTGCAAAGCTCAATACCCTGGGAACAAGTCGCCTTGGTATGGTGATCAGCAAGAAAAACTTTCCGAAAGCGGTGGCCAGAAACAGGGTCAAGAGATCGATCCGGGAAGTTTTTCGACGCCTGCCAGCGATGGACCTCGATATTGTCGTGCTGGGTCGACGTGGTGCTGATACCCCGGAGGGTCGGCGTGGTATCGTCGCTGCTTTTGACGAACTCATTAAGCGCCGCCAGCAGGATTCATGATTAAACGTCTACTCCAGGGTTTTATTCGCCTATACCAGGTTGTCCTGAGCGCAGTACTGGGTCCACGGTGCCGCTTCTATCCGTCCTGTTCCAATTATGCGATCGAAGCCATCGAGGTTCACGGGATAGCACGAGGATCTCTGCTTTCTGCGAAGCGATTCTGCAAGTGCCATCCTTTTAATCCAGGTGGATTCGACCCTGTCCCAGGGACTGCCACCGATACTGGTTCCG
>JAQCAK010000417.1 GCA_027621895.1 Pseudomonadota bacterium
AAACCCCGCCGACAGGAAAAGTACAGAAGAATCCAAGCGGGAGAGGTCGCGTGATCCGGCCTGTGATCATGGTGGCTCTTGCGCTGATGTTGTCAGGCTGCGTGACGGAAACCAACAAAAGACTGAAAAACGCGGTACCCGCGGAAATGGTTCAGCGCCAGCTTGACCTGGGCATCGGGTATCTCAGAAACGGCGATTACCAGCGCGCCAAAAGTAATCTGCAGCGTGCCCTCGACCTTGATCCCAGGAGCCCGATCGTCCACGCCAGCCTGGGCATTGTCTTCCAGGCGGAAGGCGAGAACGATCTGGCTGAGAAGCACTACCGGGAGGCCATTCGTTATGATCCGGAGTCGGCCCAGGCGCGAAACAGTTATGGCGCTTTCCTGTTTTCCATGGAGCGCTACGCAGAGGCTGTTGAGCAGCTGGCCCAGGCATCGGAAAATCGCTATTACCCCAATCGAGCGGTCGTGTTCGAAAATCTTGGCCGCGCCCACGCAAAACTGGGTGAAATCGATAAAGCGGACTACGCTTTTACCCGGGCAGTCCAGCTGAACCAGGAGCAGTCCAGGGCGCTGCTGGAACTTGCAGAAATTCGCTTTGAGCAACGGAAGTTCGTGGAAGCCCGCGATTTGTATGCACGGCATGTGCGTATTGCGCCCAAGTCATCCAAAGCCCTGTGGCTTTGCATCCGGCTTGCTCGAGTGTTCAAGGACTATAACCAGGAAGCCAGCTGCGCCACAGCACTGGAAGGAATTTATCCAGCCAGCGAAGAGTATGGCTTCTATAAAGAGTCACTTTGATGTCAGAACAGGATACGTCAGAAGCTACCCCGTCAGAGAGTCTGACCGCGTCGACCCTCATGGCCGCCCGGGAAAAACTCGGCCTTTCACAGAAGGAAGTGGCCGACAAGCTCTTCCTGACCACGACATTTATTCGCTACATCGACGACGGAGAGTTCAGCAAACTTCCCAAGCCTGCTTTCGTCAAGGGATACCTCAGGACCTACGCACGCGTGGTCGGTCTTTCAGGTGATGACATTGTTGAACTCTATGAAAGCGAGATAGAAGCGTCAGACCCGACACCCGAGATAAAAGGGGTAACCGAAGAGCAGGTCGGTACGGCCAGCATCACCGGGCCAGTGCTGCAGACGGGTTTGTTCGGACTGGCTTGCCTGATTTTTGTTATTGGCGTCGTCTGGTTCCTGGTGTCAGGAGATGATGACAGCGAAGACCTGCCCGTGGTCACCCAGTCATCGGTACCCAGACCCGTGGTTTCATCCCGGGACGTGCCGCAGGCCAGGGATCTGCCCGCCGCGGTCGAATCGACACAAAGCAGCGAGCAAGCAGATGTCGCTGGCGATACCACTCCACCGGCTACTGCGACGAAGGAATCGATTGATTTAAGGCAGGAAGTCGTTCGAAGCGCCACCCCGACAAAGCCCGCTGAGACAAAGCCTGCAGATGCGGTTTCGCCGGAGGATGCGTCCGGGACGCCGGATGCGGAAGACAATGAGGTCACCATTGAGCGCTTTACCCAGGGAACGCGACGTTACGTCACGGTTAATGCCGGTGGCTTTGATCAGATGGAACTGAGCTTCACCGATGAGTGCTGGGTCGAGATTACCGATGCCGAGCAGGGGCAGATTTACAACGATCTGAACCGGTCTGCGGATGTGCTGACGGTGTATGGTACGGCCCCTTTCGACGTGCTTTTGGGTAAGGCAACTGGCGTCGAGATGCTTTACAATGGCCAGCCATTTGACCTTGAACCCTATATCAGCCGGGACAGAACGGCCAAGCTGTCAGTTTCTGAATAGCTCGGGTCGCCCGAAAAAAAATTTCACTGTCGTTCCGTGCTGGCCTTTCCGGATAAGCCATTCTTGAGATCATGAAAATTAAAGCAGTCAGAGGCATGCAGGATATTCTGCCTGCGCAAAAGGCCACTTTTCGGGCCATCGAAGATGTCGTGCGCGACGTGCTTGATATTTACGGGTATCAGGAAATCGGTCTCCCGCATCTGGAACAAACCCAGCTGTTTCAGCGATCTGTGGGTGAAAATACGGATATCGTCGAGAAAGAAATGTATACCTTCGACGATCGAAATGGTGAAAGTCTGACCCTTCGTCCCGAGGGTACAGCAGGCTGCGTCCGTTTCGCAGAAGAAAACGGGCTGTTGTTCAACCAGGTACAGCGTCTGTGGTACAGCGGTGCAATGTTTCGCTACGAACGGCCGCAGAAAGGGCGTTATCGGCAGTTCGAACAGATAGGTGCTGAATGCTTTGGTATGTCTGGTCCGGACATCGATGCCGAGCTTCTGCTGCTCACCTCCCGTATCTGGAAAAGACTGGGTCTGACCGATGAAGTGACGCTGGAGCTGAATTCGCTGGGTAACGCTGCGTCCCGGGCGGATTTCGAGCGCGAGCTGGTCTCTTACCTGAGCAGGTTCAGGCAGGAACTGGACGAGGACAGCCGGCGCCGGCTGGATTCCAATCCGATGCGGATCCTCGACAGCAAGGTTGAACGGACACAGGAAATTCTTCAGCAGGCGCCGGTCCTGAGTGACTTTCTGGATGAGGAATCCAGGGCGCATTTTGCTGAACTTCGAGGCCTGTTGGATGAACTTGGCGTCGCCTACCAGATAAATCCGACGATTGTTCGTGGCCTCGACTACTACAATCGAACGGTTTTTGAATGGGTGACGGATTCTCTCGGTGCACAGGGCACGGTGTGTGCTGGTGGGCGGTATGACGGCCTGGTGGAGCAGTTGGGTGGCAAACCCACACCGGGTGTCGGTTTTGCCATGGGGCTCGACCGGGTTGCCCTGATGCTTGCCGGCAAGGCAACTGAACAGGCGAATACAGACATTTATATCGTTTCCCAGGGTGCTGGGGCCCGGGCTG
>JAQCAK010000418.1 GCA_027621895.1 Pseudomonadota bacterium
TGATACAGTCCGCAACCGGAATTGCTTCTCGACCTCAATGATCGCAAATAACGCAACGCCCACTCCAACGATGAGCAAACCGTCCATCAGTGAAACGTCTCGCGTATCGAAGACGGCCTGAAAGCCGGGCGCGTAGGTGATCGTGAACTGTGCCGCAACGATGATCGCGATACAGGCCCAAATTACAGGAGTACCCCGGATGGCGCTTGCAGTCAGTGATGTACCGTAGATGTTGCGAGCGAAAAAAAGATAGAAGATCTGCATGACGACCAGCGTATTGAGCGCCAGGGTTCTCGACAGTTCGAGCGAATAGCCACGATCAGTCGCATAGGTGTATATGCCGAAGACGCCCACAAGGAACAGCATGGATACGAGCAATATCTGCCACGCAAGGGCAAGGTCGAGAAGCCCTTGTCCCGGTGATCTGGGAGGACGTCGCATCGTATTCTCCTCGGTTGGTTCGAAGGCAAGAGACACTCCCAGAGTGATCGCGGTGATGAGATTGACCCACAGGATCTGGATCGGGGTGATCGGCAAGGCAAGACCCAACAACAGAGCGGTGATGATTGTCATCGATTCCCCCGCGTTTGTGGGTAATGTCCAGCTGATGACCTTTCGGATGTTATCGTAGACCGTGCGTCCTTCCCGTATGGCAGCCACGATAGACGAGAAGTTATCATCCGCCAGGACGAGCACCATTGTTGTACTTGCCCGAAAGGACTCCGCCAGCCAATGGTGAGTAGGGAATCAGGCTGACCTGTTCCTGACGGCAGACCTGTGCGAGTTCATCTTCAAATCGACGATTATTCAGACTGAAGTTATTCTGGATCGTTTCATAACGCGCCAGACCATTCATCTCTGACACACCCAGTGATTTGGTCAGTCCCCAGCTGGTCTCATTGCTGCAACCAACGATTCTGACCTTGCCCGCACGCACCAGATCATCAAGTGCTTCAAGAATTTCATGATAGGACGTACCGTGATCAGGACAGTGGGTCTGGAAAAGATCGATGTAGTCAGTGCCCAGTTTCTGCAGGCTGCCTTCAATCGCCCTGAAGATATTATGGCGATCAAGCGCCGTCATTCCATCTCTTACGGCAGCCCTGATCCAGCCATGACTGGGCCCAGATACCTAGGTAGCAATAATCACAGAGTCCCGCGATTTTTTTTTCAGCCATTTGCCCACAATCTCTTCGGTACGGCCAACATACTTTGCGTCGGGTGGTACAGGGTAATTTTCCGCCGTGTCATAGAAATCGATGCCCGCATCAAAGGACCGGTCAAGAATCTCAAGAGAAGTCTTTTCATCAGCACCGGTACCGAATGTCATGGTTCCCATGCAGATATCGGATACGACAATACTGCTTTTACCTAATCTGTTTCTGTTCATGTCAAATTTTCTCGATGATGTTTTTCAGGGCATCACAATGCCTTACCCGTTCTTCTGTCGTCGTACCCTGGAAGCTCGCATTCAGGCAGGTGACGCCTGCCTCGCGGTAGATCTGGAGCCGATCCCGGACGAAGCTCTCGTCACCTATCAGCGACGTTGCATTCAGGTACTCAGCCGGTATCAGCTTTTCGGCCTCAGACTTCTTCCCGGCAAGATAGAGATCCTGAATCGCTTCCGCCTCTTTCTCAAAACCATACTTACGGAAGATCTGGTTGTAGAAATTCTGGTCACGAGCCCCCATACCACCTACGTAAAGGGCAACATTCGGTCTGGCCATGTCACGATGGGACTCCAGCCCTTTACCGATGGCCACTGAGGCCCCGGCATAAATTTCCAGTGGTGGCAGGCTCGGGTCACGTTTCGCCGCACCTCGTTTAAGGGCCTCGCCCCAGACGGCGTCAGCCCCATCAGCCATAAAAAAGGCCGGCAGCCAGGCGTCGGCTATCTCGGCGGTCATTTCAACACTTTTCTCACCCAGCGTCGCCAGCGCAATCGGGATTTCACTGCGGTAGGGGTGATTAATAATCTTCAGCGGTTTACCAAGTCCTGTTCCCTGGTCGGCCGGCAACGGGATCTGGTATTTCCGGCCCTGATAGCTGAGTTTTTCCTCACGCCGCCAGACCATTCGACAGATCTCAACAGCTTCACGCATCCTTGTCAGGGGCGCATCGTAGGGAACACCATGAAACCCCTCGACAACCTGTGGACCGGAAGCGCCAAGACCGAGCATGAACCGGCCCTCTGACAGTGCATCCAGGCCCGCTGCCGTCATCGCCAGAACAGCGGGAGACCGGCTGTATACATTGATGATCCCGGAGGCAATAGTCGCTTTCTCAAGTTTCGCCGCCAGATATCCCATCGCACTCGGTGAATCAAAGGAATAGGATTCAGCAACCCAGACCAGATCCACACCCGCTTTTTCCAGTTCCTGAAGTTCAGCGACCTGGCCACTGACGTTACCACGCGAGTAATGCGCACTTGTGGCGATTTTCATTTTTCGTCCCTCCTGGCAACTCTATTAGTATCAGCTATTTCGTTTGATATCACGAAATGGCCCCGTATCTGCTCGTTGTTCTTTCGGCATACCGAGCACCCTTTCTGAAATAATATTCCGCTGTATCTCGTCCGTACCGCCAGCGATGGATATGGCGGGCACAGAAACCAGCACCTCAGCGATCATACCCTGCTCGGCCGATTCTGGTCCGCTACGCATCGCATCGGCGCCTGAAATCATGGTATGTACATGCGCCGCCTGTCGGGCAATGACACTCGCTGCGAGTTTACCGATAGAACCGGCGGGAACAATTTCATTGGAACCGGACTTTCTTTTTGCTTCTGCCGCCTGAGAGGCCAGCACCGCGCCCTTCGACAAACAAAAGAGCCTTGCCATCTCCTGCCGCACCGCCGGATCCCTGATGGCACCAGTTTCCCGGGCCCGCGTCATGA
>JAQCAK010000419.1 GCA_027621895.1 Pseudomonadota bacterium
CCAGGGTTGGCAGCCGTTCTTCTGTTGCCCGGGTCTGCAGCGTGCGCACCAGCAGGAAAGACAGCAGCTGCGCACCCAGGCCGGTCACGCTCCAGGTCAGCACGACTTCGCGGGAAAAAGTGCTGGATGTCTTGGTAATGAAACCCGCGATGACCAGCAAGCCGATGACGATCAGCCAGGCCCGGGTGATGGTCATGAACCGTTCAAACAGCGAGGTACTGAACCGGTAGACACCCTGCATGTTGTAGACGACCGCCATCAGCAGCACGGTGATCATGGCGAGTAGCTGGTAGTGCGTATCGAACGGGGTGCCCTTGATCCAGGTGTGGACATACAGCAGGGTCACCACCAGGATCAAGTCCAGAATAATCTGCAGCCAGCGCGCTGATGACTTGTGTTCCTGGACCAGCCGACGTCCACCGATGGGAATCGCGCCCTGTGGCTGCGATTGGGGAGTCAGGTTTTTCTGGGGTAATACCATATGCTTCAACAGGTTAGCGTGAAGATGGGGCTGGGGGCGTTATTTTACGCTTTTTTTCGAGGTTATCGAGTAAAGGGTTAGTGTGGCGATGAACGGAAAGGTCTCAGGTGTGAGGTGTCGAGCGCAGCAAAGGATCTCGATCTCAGGGTTGCCCACTTCTAGATCCTTCGGGCTGTCGCCCTCAGGATGACATTGGTTCGTCCTTTGGACGACCCAATGTCAGAACGATTGATCCACGTCCTCGGCCGGGGAATCAGAAGACGGATGCCCAACCGGCACGGCGGGTACACCGACCACCGTCGTATGCGGCGGTACATCCTTCATCACCACGCTGCCGGCACCCACCTTGGCACCCTCGCCAATCTCGATATTGCCGATAATCGATGCCGAGGCGCCAATCAACACGCCATGGCGTACCTTGGGATGGCGATCACCCTGGGCCTTGCCGGTGCCGCCCAGGGTCACGCCGTGCAACATGGTCACGTCGTCTTCAACCACGGCGGTCTCCCCGATCACGATGCCGGTCGCGTGGTCCAGCATGATCCCGCATCCGATCCTGGCGGCGGGATGGATATCCACACCGAAAATCGCACTCATCTGGTTCTGGAAGTAGAACGCCAGGCTGTGGCGTTCGTTCAGCCAGAGCCAGTGGGCAATCCTGTAAGACTGCAGGGCATGGAAACCCTTGTAGAAGAGCAGGGGAGTGGAGTAGCTGTTGCAGGCCGGGTCACGGTTGCGGATGGCCTTGATGTCGATCTCGGCAGCCCGGGTGATGGCAGGCTCCCGCTTGTAGGCCTCGTCAATGATTTCCCGGATCGCCATGGAAGACACCACCGGGCTGTCGAGCTTGCTGGCCAGCAGGAAGCTGAGCGCACCTTCCAGTGTGTCGTGGTTCAGTACCGTGGCGTGGAAGAAGGTCGACATGATGGGCTCGAAATCCGCCCGCAGCTTGACCTCTTCGCGGATCGCCTGCCATAGCGAGCCGGCGGTGGCGAGTTCCGTGATGTTGCTCTCCTCTGCGAGCTCGCGCTGGTAGCGCTGATTGATTTGACGGTTCATCGGCCTGTCCCTCTATCAGGACAGGCAATTTTGCGCCGATTTATCGTGTTTTCAAGCGGGAAATGATTCGCTAAACGAATAATTACTATGTGTTTGGTAATAAACGATCGAGATCCTTCGGGCTACGCCCTCAGGACGACACGACAGTGTCGTCCTGAGCGAAGCGAAGGACCTCGGTCTTAGATATACCCACCATCGAGATCCTTCGGGCTTTGCCCTCAGGAAGACATGCGGCCGCCGCCCTTTGCCTCAACCCCCCATGCCTGCTATAAACCTCGCTGGTTTTTCTATTGAGTCGGCTATGACGGCTTTCAAGCGCGTTGGCCTGGTCGCCCGGGTGGCTTCAGACCAGGTGCGCGAATCTCTTTCCCGTGTCGAGCAGTTCCTGACTGCCGCCGGTGTTGAAGTCCTGTTCGAGCAGGTCTCTGCGCAAATGCTGGGCGGCAAGCATCAGGCAATCGCGACCTTCGCTGAGATGGGGCAAAGCTGTGATCTGCTGATTGCCGTGGGTGGCGATGGCAATATCCTGGGTGCAGCGCGGGCCATGGCGCCCTATGGCGTGCCTATCCTGGGTATCAACCGCGGAAAACTGGGGTTCCTGGCAGATGTTTCGCCCGATGAAATCGAGGATCGCTTAAAAGAAGTGCTCGGCGGTGACTACACGACTGAGGAACACTTCCTGCTGGAAGGTGAGGTACAGGGCAGCGATGAAGTCCCGTCAGCCCTGAATGAGGTGCTGATCCATTCAGCCTCGATGCCAAAGATGCTGGAGCTGGACCTTTACGTGAACGACAGCTACGCCTACACCCAGAACTCAGACGGGTTGATCGTTTCCTCGCCCACGGGTTCTACCGCCTACGCTTTATCAGCCGGTGGGCCCATCATGCACCCCAGCCTGGATGCCATCGTGCTGGTGCCGATGTTCCCGCATTCACTGACCAACCGGCCACTGGTGGTGCCGGGTGATCAGGAAATCCGGGTGGTCATCGCGCCGCATACGGGTGTGAAGGCCAAGGTCAGCTTTGATTCACATCTGGAGTTCCAGATCGAACCGGGAGACTCCATCATCATCCGCAAGCAGGCAAAGCCCCTGCTGCTGGTACATCCACCGGGGCACAGCTTTTACGGGGTGTGCCGCAGCAAACTGGACTGGGCTAGCCGCACCCACCGGGAATAGTTTTCAGCGGTAACTCGCGCGGCTTCTCAAAGCCACCTATAATCTGTTTTCATCCTGAGGTTTCCTGTATGTCGCGTCTCCTGCTGCTTCTGTTGTTCGCCCTGGTTTCAGGTTCTGTCTGGGCAGTACCCCAGGGGCCCGTCATCGGTAAGGTAACGCTGCTCCTTGGCTCGGT
>JAQCAK010000420.1 GCA_027621895.1 Pseudomonadota bacterium
CGCCACCACCCATACCCAGGCGCGCTATGCGCTGCCGAAGGTGATTTCCGCCTTTATCGCCCGTTATCCCAATGTCTCCCTGCACATGCACCAGGGAACGCCGCTGCAGATCGCCGAACTCGCCGCCAACGGGGAAGTGGATTTCGCCATAGCCACCGAGGGCCTGGAGCTGTTTAACGACCTGGTGATGCTGCCCTGCTACAACTGGAACCGCGCGATCATCGTGCCGAAGGACCATCCGCTGGCGTCGAAGTCGCCACTGACACTGGCCGACGTGGCGGAACATCCCATTGTCACCTACGTGTTCGGGTTTACCGGCCGCTCCCGGCTGGATGACGCCTTTACCCGGGAAGGACTCGAACCCCGGGTGGTGTTCACTGCCACCGATGCGGATGTGATCAAGACCTACGTTCGGCTCGGGCTGGGTATCGGCATCATTGCCGGCATGGCCCATGACCACAACGAGGACCCGGACCTGGTGGCCCTGGATGCCAGCCAGCTGTTTGCGCCCAGCACCACCATGATCGGCTGTCGCAAGGGCACCTTCCTGCGCGGCTACATGTACGACTTCATGGAACTGTTCGCCCCGCACCTGACCCGCGACAAGGTCACGGAGGCGTTTAACGCGGAAACCCGCCAGGACGTGGATGCAGTGTTCGCGGACGTGTCCCTGCCGGAACACTAGATTCTTTCGTACCCGCTTGATTCGCGGCTGACCTGCTGGAACAATGCGCCCGGACTTTAATCACGGGTAGTTGCAATGCAGATCGTCTGTCTCGACCTAGAAGGTGTACTGGTACCGGAAATCTGGATCAAGTTTGCCGAGAAAACCGGCATCGAGGCGCTGAAAGCGACGACCCGCGATATCCCCGATTACGATGTGCTGATGAAGCAGCGGCTGCGGATTCTTGACGAGAACAACCTGGACCTGGCGGCCATCCAGGACGTGATTGCCGGCCTGGAGCCCATGCCTGGCGCAAAGGCCTTCCTGGATGGCCTGCGCGAGAAATACCAGGTGATCATCCTGTCTGACACTTTCTACGAGTTCGCCAAACCCCTGATGGCCCAGCTGGCCTGGCCGACCCTGTTCTGCCACAAGCTCGAAGTCTCTGACGCTGGCCGGGTCACCAACTACCTGCTGCGCCAGAAAGACCCCAAGCGGCAGTCTGTGAAAGCCCTGAAGGCCCTGAATTACACCGTATTTGCTGCCGGTGATTCCTACAACGACACCACCATGCTGGAAGAGGCCCACGCCGGCTTCCTGTTCCGCGCACCGCAGAACGTGATCGACGAGTTCCCCCAGTACAAGGTGACCACCGATTACACGGAACTCGCCGGCTTTTTCGATGAGGCAGCCGCCCGCGCCAGCGCCGGTTAAGCGCCCCGGAACGCGGTGCCTCCCGCGCGCTGAAGCAACAAAGCCGTACAGATTTGGGTATACTATGCGCCCGTTTGAAATCAACACGTTAAGCAGGAGACATTGATGTCCGCAGGCAAGAAATTCCGCGAGGCGATCGCCGCCGGGAATCCGCTACAGGTAGTAGGTACCATCAATGCCTATACCGCGATCATGGCCGAATCCGTTGGTCACCAGGCCATTTACCTGTCAGGCGCCGGCGTTGCCAATGCCTCTTACGGGCTGCCGGACCTCGGCATGACGTCACTCGACGACGTGCTGATCGACGTACGCCGCATTACCTCGGCCAGCAGCCTGCCGCTGCTGGTGGATATCGACACCGGCTGGGGTGGTGCCTTTAACATTGCCCGCACGATTCGCGAGATGATCAAGGCCGGTGCTGCCGGTGTGCATATTGAAGACCAGGTCGCACAGAAGCGGTGTGGTCATCGCCCGAACAAGGAAATCGTTTCCCGTGAGGAAATGGTCGACCGCATCAAGGCAGCGGTCGACGCCAAGACTGACCCGGATTTTGTGGTCATGGCTCGCACCGACGCGCTGGCCGTGGTGGGCCTGGACGAGGTGGTAGAACGGGTCAAGCTGTTCGAGGCCGCAGGGGCCGATGCCATCTTCGCCGAGGCGATGACTGACCTCGATATGTACAGGCAGGTGGTGGATGCGGTGAGCATCCCGGTACTGGCCAACATTACCGAATTCGGCGCCACGCCTTATTACAACAGCGAACAGCTGGCCAGCGTGGGCATCAAGATGTCCTTGTACCCGCTGTCGGCGTTCCGTGCCATGAACAAGGCCGCGCTAACAGTATATGAAGCGCTGCATAACGAGGGCACCCAGGAGTCGGTGATCGACACCATGCAGACCCGCAACGAACTCTACGAGTTCCTGGGGTACCACGATTACGAGAACAAGCTGGATGAACTGTTCGCCAAAGACGGCAGCAACAGCTGAGCCCGGGGTTATCAGTGGTGCTTATCCACTGATTAGTCGAACCCGGTTTCGGATTGGGAACAACCGGCTAGACTCTGACTCGAACAACAAAACGACACATTAAAAAACAGGAAGCATTCACATGGTTGAAAAGAAACTAGGAGGGGCTGGACTCAGGGGCCAGTCAGCAGGTGAAACCGCACTGTGTACCGTTGGCAAGGAAGGCTCCGGCCTGACTTACCGTGGCTACGGCATCGACGAGCTGGCGGCCAACGCAAAGTTCGAGGAAGTCGCCTACATGCTGCTTTACGGTGAGCTGCCGACCCAGGCGCAACTCGATGCCTATAAAGCCCGCCTGAATGGCATGCGCGGTCTGCCGGACGACCTGAAAAAAGTTCTGGAACTGATCCCCAAAGACACCCATCCCATGGATGTCATGCGAACCGGTGCATCCATGCTCGGTAACCTGGAACCTGAAAACTCCTTTGATGACCAGCAGGATGCGGCTGACCGCCTGCTGGCGGCGTTCCCGG
>JAQCAK010000421.1 GCA_027621895.1 Pseudomonadota bacterium
GGCATCAAGAAGATCGGCGCCGGCGCCTCCGGTGGCCGCCTGGAATTCGACCAGGACACGACCGTGGACCCGGGCGCCATCGTCGCACTCGTGCAGTCGGAACCACACCGCTACCGGCTGCCAACAGCCAACCAGTTTGCTTTCGATGATAAGATGGAAAAGTTCGAGGCCCGATTCAGGAGGGTCGAACAGATTCTGGCCAAACTGGAGAAAAAGCGCGTTGCGATTGCCAGCTGAGAGACTACCCCTGACAGCACTGCTGTTCTCGGCCCTTCTGGGTGCCTGGTCGCCCGCTTTTGCCGAGGAAGCTTCGGGCTTCGAAGGCTGGTACCAGGTCGATATCATTCTGTTCAAGCCCCGGTCTACCGACCTGGATGAGGAAAGCTGGCAGGAACCGGACAACCACTATCCCCACGATGTGGTCTCGGTGGCTGACCCGCTGCCCACCTCGCTCACGCAGCTGGAACAGCTTTTCAATGAGCCGCTGTTCGAGCCGCTTGCGGAGGAACCCGAGGCACTGGCCCGCAATGAATTTGCGTTCAAGGATCAGAGCCGCAGCGAGGCTAACCGGTTGTTACTGGAGAGCCTGACCGGCAAGGGGCCAGCGTCCGCTGTGCCTGCTGACAACCCAGGGACGGCATCACCGGCTGCAATCCCCTCGGAAGACGCGAGTGACGAGCCGACAACCCCCGCCGCTGCCACATCATCGACCGCTGCATCACAAACCGCACCAACCGCACCAGCCGCACAGGTCATCGATTTCACCCCCAACCCCAATGCGCCCGGCCAGGTTGCCTTTAAACGGGTCGACAGTGATTCATCACTGCAGTCGATACTGCGCAGCCTGAGGCGGTCCAGCAGTTTCACGGTGATCGACCAGGCCTCGTGGATCCAGCCCATTGACGAGGCACCCATACCGGTGATGTTCCAGGCCGGCCAGCGCTACGATGATACCTGGGAGCTCGAGGGCACCATCTCCCTGACACGCTCAAGATTCCTGCATGTCGATACGGACCTCTGGTACACACTGTTTGAACCCCGGGGTGGTGCTGTTGACCCACTCCGCAACAACGGTGCATCACTGGTGAATGAGGTGCCTGAGGACTTTCAGGGGCTGGTGCAGGAACTCGAGCAGGTTGAACGGGAACGGGGCCAGTATTACCCGGCTCGCCAGCACACCATGGTCCAGTCCCGTCGAATGCGCAGCGATGAACTGCATTACCTGGACCATCCCCTGTTTGGCATGCTGATCCGCGTGAACCGCTACCAGCCGCCCGGGGCCGACGGGTAAGTCAAATACAAGATTCTGGATGAGGGCCGCGCCTGGATGCGGAGGTGAGCCGCACTGAAAAGGCAGCGGGTCACCACCGTCTTTCCCACGAGCAGGCTCACAGGCATCAACGGTGGTGCCTTGCGCAGAAGCTTACTTCCTGGCCTTGGGTTTCGGTTTGGCTTCAGCTTTCTCTTCAGCTTTTTCTTCATCTGGGGACTCACTGCTCCCAGCTGCCGGTGCCGCTGGTCGTTTCGCCATCCGGTCAATCATGCGGCCCATGCAACCGATAGACATCAGGTGGCAGTAGATCCATGACAGCTCGCCGGCGCGGAACAGTGACAGCGCCTTGTCATCGGGGAGTTGCAGCAGCTTGCGCTCATCAACAGCCAGCAGGCCCGACAGGCCGAACTGCTGACCATCGACCATATCAACCTTGGCATTCAGCGACATCAACAGATCATTCTCTTTCAGTCGCCTGACAAAGGTTTCAGTACGGACATACTGCTTCTGGTATTCCTCGAGGAAATCCATGGCCTGCTTCAGCAGCGGTGACGGTTCGCCATCGGCAAACAGCGGCTCACCCTCGTCGTCACTGAAACCTTCAAATGCTTCATCGATACACACCGCCCGCTGACCGGCATCACCGATCTCAGCCAGCACGAACGGATAACGCCTGACAAAAGCCGGGATATACCGGGCATCCCAGTGACCGTCTTCATCTACATAGAGGTTCTCCGCGTTTCGCAGACCTAGCAGCGCGACGGGAATGACATTCTCACCGGCCTGGGCAAAGACGATCGGATACTCCTTGCCAGCCTCACTGAACTCCACACCCGCAAGAATGACGGAATTGGTACCGGCAGCAAAAGCAAAGTTCCGGCTACCGGACTTGATCTTCTTTTCCTTGTGATCGTTCTTGTTAAGAGGAACGGGCTTTTGATAGAACAACAGGTTTGCCATTTGACCCTCGACACATTTAAACGCCGCTAGTCTAACCTATTGTCAGGGCCGTCGCACCGCCCGCCACACCGCCCGGGGCGGGATTAACGCCGCCGGTCAGCTGTCCAGCGGTTCGGGTTCCACCATATGCAGGGTGCGGGTCGGGAACGCAAACTCCGCACCGTGACCTTCTACAATACGGATGATTTCCAGCAGGATCTTCTCTTTGACGTGATGGAACTCCACCCAGTTAGTCGTCTTCGTGAATGCGTAGACAAAGAACTCAAGGGAGGAAGCGGCAAAGGTATTGAAATTGACGATCAAAGTTCGGCCCGGATCGATATCCGGATGATCGGCCAGCATGGCGCGCACATCATCAACAATCACCTTGACCTTTGCGGCGTCGTCATAGCGTACACCGATCGTCTCGTAGATTCGCCGGTTGCGCATACGCGAGGGATTCTCCAGGGCGATGCTGGCAAACGTGGCATTGGGGACATACAGCGGCCGCTGGTCGAAGGTTCGGATCACCGTCAGGCGCCAGCCAATACTTTCGACCGTGCCTTCAATATCCCGGTCCGGACTCCGAATCCAGTCCCCCACGGCAAACGGCCGATCCAGGTAGACCATCAGACCGCCAAAAAAGTTGGCCAGCAGGTCTTTCG
>JAQCAK010000422.1 GCA_027621895.1 Pseudomonadota bacterium
TCGACAGGGCGGAAGACTCCGAACCGGTAGAGCAGGTGTTGCTCAACGGCGTCACGGACTTCATGGTTACGGGCTTCGTCGATGAGAGTGTTGACACGCCCGGTCTTGAAGAGGCGCTGGATGATGCGGCGGCCTCAATACCCGTCGGCGTCGAGGTGGTGATTGCACGCGAGGATTTTGGAGAGATCAAAAGGGTCTTTCAGCTGGTCGATCCGTTCCAGGTATCCTCCACAGGCGAGCCCGGTGACGAGCCCGGTGATACGGAGGGCGATGAAGAAGAGCAGCAGCCCGACCAGGGTGACGAGAACAATCCGGCCTCGCCTCCGCTTGATACAAGGCGCGAACCCTGATGATGGTGAATTCAGCTTGTCCGGAAAGCCGCCAGCGGGGTGTTGCACTTGTTTCTATTCTCCTCGTGGTTGCGATTGCCACCGTTATGGCTGTCAGCATGATTACCGAGCAGCAGGGTTCCATCCAGGCAACGCGCGCTTTCCTCGACCGGGGCCAGGCCCAGCAGTATGCGCTGGGAGGCGAGGAACTGGCCCGCCAGATCCTGGCGGAAGACTTCCTGGCCGGTGACCAGCTGGATCGAATGAGCGAGGCCTGGGCAGACCCGGAGTTGCACTATGACTTCGAGGACGGTGAGCTGAACCTGCAGATTACCGATCTGCAGGGCCTGTTTAACGTGAACAACCTGGCGGACAATGGTTCAGGTATCGCCAGACAGCGTTTGAACAACCTGCTGGTAGCACTGGGGCTGGACGTGTCAGTGGCGGACCGGGTCCAGGACTGGGTGGACAGCGATACCGGCATGCGGCCCGCCGGCGCCGAGGACTACGATTACCTGATATTCGAACCGCCCTATCGAGCGGCCAACAGCGCCATGGCCGATGTCTCGGAAATCGCGCTGCTCGGGCTGGAACCGGATACCTTCCGGCAATTGCGAGCCCATCTTGCGGCGCTTCCCGAGTCCCGGGTGAGGCTCAATGTGAACACCGCAACCCCGGTGGCGCTCCAGTCACTCGCCCAGGGGTTGAGTCTGGATGCTGCGGTGAGCCTGGCGGAGCGACGCGATGAACAGGAGGGTTTCGAGACTGTTCAGGCCTTTCTGCAGGCGCCGGAGCTGGCTGGCCTTGGGGTCGCAGCCGATGGACTTGGTGTACAATCCTCGTTTTTCGAAATACGCGTGATTGCGAGATACCAGGACAGGTTCAGTTACCTGACGAGTATCGTTCACAGGAACGCAACCGACGGTAGTATGCGTATCATCAAGAGAGATTTCTCCAGGCAGTTTCGACCGGTATCGACTTCATCAACAGGTGAGGGCGATGCCTGATCTGCTGTTTGTACGCCCCTCGGTTGATGAACTTGAATGGCTTCAATATGACAGCGGCGGCAGTCTGCTGGCGTCGGGGCGAGGTGCAGTCGATGCGTTAAACGAGGCCATGGCTGATTTTGGCGGCCGCTGTGTTTTTGTCGTGCCGGGAGAGAAAGTCCTCATTACCCGTGCTTCCGTTCCCGCCAGGAATGCACGGCAGCTTGCGCAGGCCATTCCCTATGCAATCGAAGAACAGATCGCGCTGGATGTAGAGGACTGTTTCTTTGCCCTGGGTGAGCGAGGGGACGATGGTGCTATCGAAGTAGGGGTCGTCACCCGGGAACTGCTCGAAGGCTGGATCAGTGATATCAGCCAGCTGGTTCCCCAGGTCATGGAAATGGTCCCGGCCAGTTGCCTGCTGGATCGCTCCCGGCCCTGTGCCGTTGTCGATGGCACCCGGGTTCACGTTTCTGTACCCGGCAGTCTGACCCAGACCCTGCCAGTCAGCGACCTGTCGCTGACCCTTGGGTTACTCGCAGAGCAACCGGCCTCACTGCAGGTCAGTGTGGCTGCCTGCGACGAAGACAGCGTTCGACTGGCGGTTGATGAATTGAATGCGAGTGGTATCGAGACCCAGGTGCAGGTGTCGGACCACGATGCGTTCGTACTGCTCTGTGCCGGTTACCGGCAGAACAGGATGAACCTGCTGCAGGGTCGCTTCCGCGTGGAACCGCGCCGCCAGAGGAACAACAATGTCTGGAGATCCGTTGCCCTGCTCTGTGGCGGTGCCATCCTCCTGCATGTCCTGCTCCAGGCTGGCCAGGCCTGGTACCTGGCGGCGGAAGCCAGCCGATACGAACAGGAAGCCCGTGATCTTTACCAAGCGATCTTCCCGAACGATCGCAATATCCGTGATCTGCGCCGGCGCTGGAATGCACATCTCGGCAAGTCAGGGAGCGGCGAAAGCGCAGGCGCGTTTCTTGCGCTGCTGGACCAGTCTTCCCGCGGACTCACGGCGGCAGGGCTGACGCTGACGAATATTAATTTTAATGAAAGCCGGGGCGACCTGGTCCTGCAGGTGGATGCCGCGCAAAGTGATGCCCTGGTCAAGTATGCCCAGCAGCTCAACAGCCAGGGGCTGAAAGCCGAGATCGGTACCATTACCCAGGAAGGTACGGCAGTGCGTGGCAGTATCAGGGTTCGTGAAGCCGGGGCCAGATCATGAGTGCGCTGCTGAACAGCGGGGGTATCCAGGAAGTGCGGACTCGCTACCTGGCCCTCGATCGGCGGGATCGCCTGGCACTCAACGGACTCGGTGCGTTTCTGGCAGTCATGATTTTCTACTTCGGTGTCTGGTCGCCGGTTCAGGATTACCTGGCTGCCAGTCGCGAGGATCATCAGCACCAGCAGGCGCTGCTGGGCTACCTGAAGTCAACGGAAGACCAGGCCAGGGCGGCCTCTGGCTCTGGATCAACGGCGCCAGCCCCCGGGCAGAACCTGCTGACAGCCGTATCACGGGCTGCCCAGGGAGTTGATATCAAACCAGTCGAATCCAGCC
>JAQCAK010000423.1 GCA_027621895.1 Pseudomonadota bacterium
GGTCAACTGGCGACCCTGCGCCATGTGCTACGGCGCGCTGGTCTGGTCGGGTGTGACCTCGCTGGTTGTTGCCGGTGACGGTCCTGAACTTGAATCGATGACGGGCTTTGATGAAGGGCCCATTCATCCGGACTGGGAAGCCCAGTTGCTGTCCCGTGGTATCACCGTGACAAAAGGTGTCCTGAAAGCCGGGGCAATCAGTGTGTTCCGCCAGTTCGCAGAAAGTGGCGCAACGGTTTACAACGGCCGGGGCGGCCTCAGCTGACCAGTGCCGCCAGGGCTATCCGCAGGGTGTTCTCGACCGCGGTTTTGACGGCTTCCTGGTGCGGATCATAGGTGTCCATGGAACCTTCGTCCTGTTCCAGCGGGTTGCCGTCCAGCGCGACCACCGCGCCGCTCTCCACACCATGCAGGCCGCACACCACGAACAGGGTGGCGACTTCCATCTCCACGGCGGTCACACCGGCGCGCTGCCAGAGCGGCAGGTCACTGCCGAGTACGTCATGGGGATAAAACATGTCTGATGTCAGCAGCAGGCCCTCGTGAGCGGCAATACCCAGGTCAGCGGCGGCGGCTCGCATGGCGATCACCAGGTCCGGTGTCGCGATGGCGGGGTATCCTGGCGGTACGAGTTTGGGTGACAGCCCGTCTTCCCTTACCGCGGCCCGCGCAATAACAACCTCGCCGGCACCCATGCCGGGTTGCAGACCGCCTGCGGAGCCGGCCCTGACAATACGACTGGCCCCGGACCGGCAGATCTCCTCGAAACAGGCGCCCGCGCCCGCGGAACCCACACCGTGGGAAATTGCGCCGATCTCCTGCCCCTGGAAGTACCCTCGCAGACTGTGATATTCGCGGTTCGCGCTGATGTACTGAACATCGGTCAGGTGACCGGCAACCCTCTCCAGGCGGTTGGGGTCTCCGACCACCAGCACGCGTTCGGGAATATTGTCAGCGTCAGTTTTCAGGATGGGCAGGAAGGCCATGGCAGCTCCGGGTCAAATTGAAGGCTATTCTACCAGCAGCCCGCGTAAAGTCGCAGGATACAGCAGTCCTGCTCCAGGTCTTCGACCCCGCTACCGTCGTCGGGATTTGTGAATTTCTGCCATCAGCGTAAAGAGCTCCAGGGTATCCGGTGGGCGCCGGTCACCCCGGTATTCGCGGTAGAGCGTGTCCACATTAACGGCGATGCGCTCCGCATCGGTCCAGCTGTCAAAGTCTGACAGCGAGATATCCATGGCTGCTTCCCTGACTGTTAATCCGGCGTCATATCGACGGCGGGCTTCCTGGTCGATGTAGGTCAGGTAGTCCTTGACGCGCTGCACGCCCCGGACATCCGTGATGGGACCATGGCCCGGCACGATGACTGCCGGGATGCGTTCCATGATCCGGTCACAGGCGGCCAGCCAGTTGCTGACAGGCCCTGCCCACATGATCGGTGTGCCATCAATGAACAGGATGTCACCCGTGAAGGCCGCCTGGTCATGATCCACAAAGACCACCACGTCACCCCGCGTATGTGCGGGACCCACTTCAATCAGTTCCACCCGGCGGTTCCCGACGTCCAGGGACAGCTCACCCGAGAAGGTTCGGGTTGGCAGTTTTTCCGCGACGTCGCCGAAATTGAAAGCGCCGAAAATACTGACGAAGTACTTGCCTGTCTCCCCCAGTGCCGGCGCCATGTCCATCAGGGCTTTCAGTTTCTCCGGACCAAACGCCTCCATCTCGCGAGCGCCCGCGTCGGATGCGATCACCTCGGCGTGGGTACAGAGTCCGTTGCCATGGGTATGATCGCCGTTGGCATGGGTGTTCACGACCGTATCGATACGCTCGGCAGTGATACCGGTGGCATCTGCCATGACCTTCAGCATGTCACGGGTCAGGGGCGCATCGAACAGCGTATCTACCAGCAGTGATTCACCGCCGTCGACGATGAGTCCGGCGTTTGACCAGCCCCAGCTGCCATCAGGTTGCAGGTAGCTGTAGATACCGCTTCCTGTTTCCTGCATTCCTTTACGGTAACCCGATTGCCTCATGTCCCTGTCCCTCGCAGTGCCAGCAAATTCTGTCTGGGAAGATAGCACGATGAAAGTAAAAGAAAATCCGGGGGTAGATCAGTTCGCTACCCTGGGAGGCTGCCGGGCGTTGCAGCGGACCCGATGAATTCGGAGGTTTACAGCGACGCCTGGTATGGGCATCTTTAGGAAAAAGGAGGGCACCATGAAGGAATTTTCAGGCAAGGTCGCAGTCGTTACAGGCGCGGCGAGCGGTATCGGTCTGGCAACGGCAACCCGTTTCGCCGAGGCAGGCATGAAGGTCGTGCTGGCAGACATTGAAGTCCCCGCGCTGGAAGCAGCCGTTGCGTCACTTCGAGAAGCCGGCCACACGGTGACCGGCGTGCCGACAGATGTATCGAAATGGGATGCGGTTGCACATCTTGCAGATGCCGCTGTCGAGGCTTATGGCACCGTGAACGTGTTGCATAACAACGCCGGGGTGGTGGTCTCCGGGCCGATTGAAGAGCTCACCCTGTCGGACTGGGAATGGGTCCTCGGCGTTGATCTCTGGAGCGTGATCTACGGGATCAAGGCTTTTCTGCCAATTATCAAGGCGGCCGGTGAGGGTCACATCGTTAACACTGCCTCAACGGCGGGTCTTCAGGCAACGTCAGGCATCGGACCTTACAATGTCGCCAAGTTCGGCGTGGTCGCCGTTACGGAAACCCTGCGCAAGGAGCTCGACAGTGCGGGTTCGCCGGTTTCTGCATCAGTACTCTGCCCCGGCGCCATCAACACGAAAATCGTCGTGAGCAAGCGTAACCGCGATGCAGGCTCTGCCAGCGATCACAGGACCTCCGCCGTGGAAAAGGC
>JAQCAK010000424.1 GCA_027621895.1 Pseudomonadota bacterium
CGCCGGCGTAGGGTACCGGATGAACCCAGAATTCGGGGAAAGCCTTGCCATAGGCAACCGCATCCGGCTCTTCATGGATTCGGCTGGCGCCAATAGTCGCCATGACCGCGTCATAGAAAGCCAGGGATCTGGGACCATCGGTGACGGCAATCGAGGCATGATTCAGGATGGAAGGATTTTCTTCGGCCACGGTTTTCTCCCCCGCTGATATGAAAAGTATCTGAGTTTACTTCAGACCCAGCATCAAGTTCACCGGCATGAGTCCATCATATGGCGTCGAGCCCGGAGAGACGTCACATGTACTCCTTCATGAACTCGTTAAAAGCCTCTGCATGGTCACGATGCCAGCGAGAGAGTGCCGGGCGGTTCTCCACGATATCCCCGGTATGCCAAAGCATCCGGCCCATATCCATCCCCGGCGTCACATCATTGTCCGGGCAGACAATATAGAAATCGCCTGATGCCATTCGGGTGAGCAGTGCTTCCGCCACCTGCGCCGGCTCCCAGGCACCGGGTGGCTTTTCCGGGGCAAAGCGCCGGATCATGCCCGTATAGGTAAATCCGGGTATCAGCAGATGCGCGGTCACCTGGCAATCTTCAATCTCTCGAAGCTCGTGAGCCAGGTGCTCCGTGACGGAGCGAATCCCGGCTTTGCTGACATTGTAGGCAGCGCCGCCGGGCGGATTGGTGATGCCCTGCTTGGAACCGGTGTTAATCACCGCGGCGGGTTTGCCTGATGCAATCATGCCAGGCACAAATGTCTGCAGGCCATGGATGACACCCCAGAGATTAACGCCGAGGATCCGCTGCCAGCCGTCGATGTCCGCGAACGCACTGGCTCCACCACCACCGGTACCTGCATTGTTCATGACGATGGCGATGTCACCGGTTAATGACAGCGCCTGTTCATGAAGCCGGGCAACCTCCTCAAGCCGGGCAACATCCGTCGGTACGGCGATCGCCTGGGAACCCAGTTCTGCTGCCGCCTGCTTCAGCTGATCCTCATCACGATCGGCCAGCACCACCTGCATCCCCTCGGCAACCAGCCGCCGGGCCGTCGCCAGCCCGATACCACTTGCCCCGCCTGTGATCACCGCGACCCTGCCTGGCTTGATTGCTGGATGCATAGCGCGAACCTCCTGCTCAATAGTTACCCAGGTCCTCGAGAACCTGTTCTATAAATTTAATGTGGTGCTTGACGGCGAAATCAGCCACCACGCGGTCGGCGATGGTGCGATCCTGGTTGATCAGGTAGGTCACCCGCCGAACGCCCATGCCAAGCGGCCCGCTCACACCAAATGCCTTGATCACATCCTTGTTCCGGTCGACCAGCAACGGGAACGGCAGCTGGTAACGTTCGCGAAAACGCTGGTGACTGTCTTCACCCTGCGGGCTGATCCCCACGACATTCGCATTAACAGCCCGGATCTCCTCGTGCATGTCGCGGATATCACAGGCTTCTGCCGTACATCCCGGCGTAAAGTCGGCCGGATAAAAGTAGAGGATAAGAGGCCCGTCCTGCAGCAGGTCTGCAAGACTGACGGCCTCCCCGTCAGCGTTGTTGAGAACAAACTCCGGCGCTGTATCACCTGTATCAAGCATCACGCGAACCTGAACTGCCCCTGGTCGATCACAACATCGCCATTCTGGTTGGTCGTGCGGAACAGGGCCTCATGGCCATCCACCCACATGGATACCGTCAGGGTATCGCCTGGAATAACGGGCTTCGAGAACCGCGCATTCATGGCCTTGAAACGCGCCGCATCACCGTCACACAGGCTGTGAAGCAGTGCCCTGCCGGTAAAACCATAGGTACAGAGTCCATGCAGGATAGGCTTCTCGAATCCACCCATTGCCGCAAACGAGGGATCAGAATGCAGCGGATTGCGGTCACCGGAAAGACGGTAGGTCAGCGCCTGGTCTTCACGGGTGGTGTAGGAAACCTGGTGATCCGGCTCACGATCTGGAAATTCCAGCTTCTCGGATGGACCGCGATCACCACCCCAGCCGCCTTCTCCGCGGCAGAAGAGCACCGTTCGTGTCTTCAACAGCGGCTTGCCCGTTGCCAGGTTTGTGGATTCAGAGGAAAACTCCAGCAGGGCTGCCGATCCCTTGTCGTAGATAGCCGTGCACTCGCCGACGCTTTCAATCTCGCCATTTGCCGGAATTTCATCAAACAGCTCAATGCCCTGCTCGCCATGCACCATCAGGGTCGGCTCAAAGGAGCCGATCTTGTCCATGGGGATGCCACCACCGCCGATGATGACCGCAAAGGTTGGAAACACCTTCTGATCAAGACCCTTGGTGTTTTCAGTAGTGTACTGCAGTTCATCCGTCCCACCACCAATACCTACTGCATACAACAGGGCATCTTTGGACGTCCAGCTACGCTTGACCGGCGAGCCCTTCGCACCCACTGCTTCCGGATTGATCGGCATGTTTATTCTCCCTTTTTCAGACAACTTTTGATGATTTGTTCGATAGTGGATAATACACCAATCCTGCAACCCACCCATTCCCCGAAGGTTCAACACGATGGACGTCTATCAAGTGATGCGAACCGCGTTCGCGGCGAGGCAGTATACGGACGACAGGATCTCCGACGAGACCCTGTACCGTATCCTGGAAAACGCCCGGTTCGCGCCGAGCGGTGGCAACCGCCAGGGCTGGCGAGTCCTGCTGGTTCGCAATAAGTAGCTGCTGGCTTCTATCCGCGAGCTACTCGCGCCCACCGTCAAGCAGTACAAGGCCCAGGCCAGGGCAGGCGAAACCCCTTTCTGCTCTATCGGAACCTCTGCGGTCAGCCAGGATGAGATTGATCAGACGTCTACCACTTTCCCGCTGGTGGATGAGCTTGAGGATGTGCCTG
>JAQCAK010000425.1 GCA_027621895.1 Pseudomonadota bacterium
CAGTTCCCAGAACAGGATCATGAAGTAGTTGAAGAAAAGGGTTACGACCAGGGCGATTTCCAGGGCTTCGATCCCCGCGGACAGGCCGGCGGCGATCGCCACAAAGATGAAGCTGGCGTCAAGTGAGTCGTCCAGTGTCAGGCGGAACCTGACGCCGGCCACGATGCCGGCGAGACTGAAGGCCAGTGCCAGGCTGTTCTGCACGATCAGTACAATGCCCGCAACCACCACGGGCAGCAGCAGCAGCGTCAGCATAAAGGCCTGGTCCCGACCTTTTTTCCTGCGAGCGCCCATGTAGACCCAGGAAACGGGTTCCATGATCAGGATGACACCCAGCAGCGACAGCGAGAGATGAATAGCCTTCTCGATCGGTGGCCAGGAAATCGGTGTCACTTCACCGGTGATGAACTCTCCCACGCCGGAGGAAGAAACCTCGTTGCCGCCAAAGGGCAGGTAGCTGACGATGCCGGGAAACAGAAAGGCAATGCCGTAGACAATCAGGGCCAGGACCAGGTAGTAGGTCGTCATTTGCACGAGTGGTTTTGCTGATTTCATGGGAATGCCAACTAACGGGGTCATGGGAAGAAGTGAGTATAGCCAAAAACAAACGGTAAGAATGCAGGCACGATTCCAAAAGCCCCGTCAGTGGCTGCCAGCTGGCAGGCGCCAGGGTGATGCCCTGATGGCGCGTGACGCCTGTCACCCCGGTTGTTTGCCTGCAAATGTGTTGTCACCCGGATTCTTTCTGCAAGGCGGCAATCCGTTTATACGGTAAAGTGTCGGGAAACAACCCCTGAGGAGGGAGCAAATGGAACTGATTGTGATCATCATGATGTTAGCCCTGGTTGAGTATATTGTGCTGGGTGTCAGGGTGGGTCTGGCCAGGGGGCGCACCGGCGTTCAGGCACCCGCGGTCACCGGTAATGAAGAATTCGAGCGGCATTTCCGCGTGCATTACAACACGCTGGAACAGCTGGTGATCTTTCTGCCAGCCATCTGGTTTTTTGCGCAGTACGTTCACCTGCTCACGGCAGCAGGTCTGGGTGTCGTATTCCTCGTGGGACGCATCATCTATGCAGTGAGCTACGTGCGTGATCCGGCGTCCCGCAGTGCCGGTGTGCTGCTCACCATTCTGCCGGCTTATGTGATGACGCTGGGCGCGATGCTGGGTGCAGCCTGGCACCTGTTGCAGGGTCGGATGTAAACCTCGTTATCAGGAAGCGCTGGTTTATCCCGGGATTGAACGATGACTTCAGTCCCGGGCTTCACTGAGCGGCAGGATCGTGGTGTTCTTGATCTCGGTGACCGCAATGTGCGAATGGACCTCGCCGATGTGAGAGAGCCGGGTCAGCTTTTCCCTCACAAACCGTTCGTAGTGCCGGATATCCCGCGCCACGATTTTCAGCATGTAGTCCCAGGTCCCGGCCATGGTGTAGCACTCGAGAACCTCTGGCAGCACGATGACCTCTTCCTCGAAGTCCTCCAGGTTGTCCCGTCCCTGGGTCGTCAGGTTGACGGTGGCGAACACCACGATCTCCATACCCAGTTTGTCCCGATTGAGCAGTGCCACCCGGCCATCGATCAGGCCTTCCTGTTCCAGTTTGTTGATGCGCCGCCAGCAGGGTGACTGGGAAATATTCACCCGGTCGGCGATTTCCTGGGTCGTCAGGCTGCCGTCGTGCTGCAGGGCATCCAGTATCTGGTAGTCAGTTGCGGTCAGTTCCATGTGGCCCGATCAAGTCTAAAAACACCCTTTAATTGTCGTTCAGGGAATAAATTATGTCTATATGTCCCTTTCGCGGCCGATAAATGCATAAATTTGGTGCAGTTATCGGTCTAGAATAGCCGATCTTTAGAAGGTCAGGTCAGGTATTCCCATGGCAGAACCGCAGCTGAAAAACGTATCACTGGACGATAAGTACGCGCTGGATGAGACCCGGGCTTATATCACGGGGATCGAGGCGCTGGTTCGGCTTCCTATCCTGCAGCACCAGCGAGACCTGGATCGCGGCCTGAATACCGCCGGCTTTATCTCGGGATACCGGGGATCTCCCCTGGGTGGAGTTGACCAGGCCATGTGGCGGGCCGAGAAATTTCTGCAGCAGCACCATATCCATTTCCAGCCTGGCGTGAACGAGGACCTGGCAGCCACCGCAGTCTGGGGCAGCCAGCAGGTGGGCCTGTTCCCCGGCGCGAAATACGATGGTGTCTTCGGCATGTGGTATGGCAAGGGGCCGGGTGTCGATCGAAGCATGGACGTCATCAAGCATGCCAACGCTTTTGGCACCTCGTGGTATGGTGGTGTGCTGGCAGTTGCGGGCGATGACCATGCGGCGAAATCCTCAACCCTGCCTCATCAGTCAGAACATATGTTTATCGGCGCCTCCATACCGGTGCTGAATCCCGCCAATGTCCAGGAAGTGCTGGACCTGGGTATCTTCGGCTGGGAGCTGTCCCGATACTGCGGTGCCTGGGTGGCCCTGAAAGCCATCACCGAGAATATGGACTCGGCGATCTCCGCAGAAATCGATCCTGACCGGGTCAATATCATCACGCCGGATGCTTTCGACATGCCGGCGGACGGCGTCCATGCCCGCTGGCCTGACAGCGCCCTTGATCAGGAACTTCGCCTGAACAAATACAAGATCTACGCGGCCCGTGAGTTCGCCCGGGTCAACGGATTGAACCGCGTGGTACTCGACAGTCAACAGGCGAGACTGGGTGTGATCACGACCGGCAAGGCGTATCTGGATGTGATGCAGGCGCTGGAAGATCTCGGCATTGATGAGCAGAAAGCCGGCAGGATCGGCCTGCGGGTCTTCAAGGTCGGCATGAGCTGGCCTCTTGAGCCGGTCTCCACCCATGAGT
>JAQCAK010000426.1 GCA_027621895.1 Pseudomonadota bacterium
TCGGTTCTGGACAGCGATGCTACATCCTTGCCGCGGACATACACTGCACCTTTTTCCGGGCGCAGCTGGCCGCCGATCAGGCGGAGCAGGGTCGTCTTCCCGGTACCACTGGGTCCCATCACCGCGACCGTGCTGCCGGTTCTTATCGTCAGGGATATACCATCAAAGATCGTCCGGTATCCCCGCCTGAAGGTGACATTATCGAGGACGATCAGATCCGTATCCTGATCTTCACTCATTCCCGATTTCCCATTGAAGTTGTCCGTACTGCCTGAATTGCCATTGTACCTGCCAGGATCACCTTTTTAACTCGCCGGCAGCAATTCATTTCACCAGCTGTCTGTCCGGCCTTGCAATGCCGGTAAAGAATTCATTAAATGCTCGGCGAGTTTTTCACCCATCCCACCCGCACGACCATCAGGACGCATGATTCTCTACAGCGCGGCGCTTCTCGTCGGTTTCCTTGTTCTGTTCAAGAGCGCGGATCAGTTCGTGATCGGTGCCGTCGCGACCGCAAGAAACTTCAACATTTCACCGCTGGTGATCGGCCTGACTATCGTCGCCCTGGGCACCTCTGCACCGGAAATTTTTGTGGCGGCGACCTCCTCCCTGCAGGGCCAGTCACAGCTGGCCGTTGGCAATGCCATTGGCTCCAATATTGCCAACATCGGCATCGTTCTGGGTATAACGGCCATCTGCGTACCCTTGAAGTTCCATGCGGACATACTGCGCCAGGACATGCCTATCCTGTTGTTTGTGACTCTCTGTGCGGGCGCAACGCTGGTCGATGGTTATCTGGGTCTCTGGGATGGTCTGCTGCTTTTCGCGGGGCTGTGTGTGTTCCTGTTCCGGGTCGGCATTGAACAACGCAACGCCAGCAGCCTGGAGCTGGTCGCTGAAATCGAGGAACTGGGCGATATCCCGGGTCTGTCGAAAACCCGGGCGACACTCACCTTCGTGGCTGCACTGATCTTTCTACTGCTGAGCTCGGAAATGCTGGTCTGGTCAGCGGTCAACATCGCGGAACTGCTGGGTATCAGCCAGCTGGTCATCGGCCTGACCGTGATCGCCATAGGCACGTCACTGCCTGAACTCGTGGTCTCCATGACCAGTGCGCTCAGGGGACATACTGATATGGCCATCGGCAACATTGTGGGCTCAAACATCTTCAATATCCTGGCCGTTCTCTCCATTCCCTGTGTCATCGCACCCACTGCCGTGGGGCCGGAACTGCTCTGGCGCGACTTCAGCGCCATGTTGATACTGACCTGCCTGCTGATCGGATTTGCTGCCTTTTCAGCAGGCAAAAAAGCCATTACCCGATTGCGGGGTGCCGGCCTGCTGTCCGTGTGGATCGGTTACATGGCCTACCTGTACCTCTCTTCGCACTGAGCCCGCTGTCGACGCAACCGGATATACCCTGTCTGAAAACCCCAGGATGTTGTAGTGTCTGCTTCTCTGCGGCTGTCGTGAACACTGACCCATTTCAATGAACCGAATCATTACTCTCAGCACAGTCCTTCTGGCACTTTCATTGTCAATCAACTGGATTCTCGATGAATCAGCGGCACCCCAGGAAGACACTGCCCGGAACGATCCTGATCTGTACATGCTCAATGCTTCCATTCGCCAGTTTGACGAGTCAGGCAGTCTCCAGCACATCCTGACAGCCGGCAGATTCACCCACTTCCCGCTCACCGATCTCACCACCCTGCAGTCTCCGAGTATTCAACTGGCCTCACTCGAGGACGACCAATGGGAGATTACGGCCCAGGAGGGACGCCTGCTGCCTGCTTCCCGTTATCGGGAACAGATCGTGGAGCTGTGGGACAACGTGCTCGCATCCCGGGTAGAGAGCAACCGGTTCATCAGCATACAGACAAGCAGCCTCACCGTTTACCCGGAACGGGAATACCTTGAAACAGACCAGCGGGTGTTTATCGACAGCCAGTCAGGGCGGACAACCGCAGCGGGTATGAAAGCGTTTCTCGACACCAACAAGTTCATGTTTTTCTCGGACAACACCAGTCGTGTTACGACCATATTCCTGCCCGAATGACCCGTGTCTGCGCCAGACCAGCCGGATTCTGCATGAGTTGTAGATAGTTGGTCACAGTCTCCCTAAAATCCGGATATGCATATCTCCCTTAAACCGACAGTTTTCGTTCTCCTGCTGTTGTTCCCGTGGGCAGCAGCCCGGGCGCTTGAATCGGATCGGGATCAGCCCATCAGGATACAGGCGGACTCTGCCATCGTGGATGAATCCGGCGGCTCGTCCATCTACAGCGGTAATGTGTCTATCGTTCAGGGCAGCCTGGTCCTGAATGCCGATGAGGTTGAGATCTTTACCGCCGAAGGCGAGGTGATCCAGATCATCGCGCGAGCCAGCGAACCGGCCGAGCCCAATCGCCTGGCCCGCTATGAACAACTGCGTCAGTCAGAGAGCGATCGGGTTTCAGCAGAAGCGCGGAAGATCACCTACCTGGTTCAGGAAGAACGGCTGCACCTGGCTGGTAACGCCAGGCTGCAACAGGTTCAGGATGTCTTCACCGGAGAACTGCTGTACTACGACATGAGTAACGGCATCGTGAATCTCAGCGCCGGCGACACCGGCGAGCGGGTTCAGATGACCATCAACCCAAAAAAGTCGATGCCACAGGATAATTGATGAGCCAACTGTCGGCAGCACACCTGGCCAAGAGCTACCGGGGTTACGAGGTCGTCAGAGATGTCTCGCTCACCGTGTCCAGCGGTCAGGTCGTGGGTCTGCTGGGGCCCAACGGCGCAGGGAAAACCACCTGCTTCTACATGATAGTCGGTCTGATACCCCACGATACGGGGACCATTCAGATCGACAAC
>JAQCAK010000427.1 GCA_027621895.1 Pseudomonadota bacterium
GCTGCCTCATTGGTACGTCCACGCTCACCCATCACGAAGTTACGGACGGCGCCATGAGCAACCAGGGAACTGATATTGATCGCGTATTCCCGGGAAGCCAGAAAATCCAGGTACTCGGGATAGGAATGCCACGCACCCCAGGGCATACCCTCGTGCAGGGCTGTACCCGGTATATCTTCAACACCCTCCATCAGGTCAATCAGGTCCTGTTCACCACCGGGCGCTACCGGCGCAAAACCGACACCGCAGTTACCCATCACGATGGTCCCGACACCATGACTGGCCGAGGGGTTCATCTCGTCATCCCAGGTGACCTGGCCGTCATAATGAGTGTGAATATCGACCCAGGCCGGGGCAACGATAGCGCCATCGGCATCGATTTCATTGGCAGCACCAGCCGACAGCCTGCCAGTTTCGACGATGCGGCCGTCCTTGATGCCCAGATCGCCGGAAAATGGCTCCCCGCCGCTGCCATCATGGATCGTGCCATTCCTGATAATTGTGTCGTACATGACTGTGCCCTGAACCGGATTCGATCAATACATTACCAGAACCGGTGAACCGGAACACGACCCCGGCGGCCCCTTGCACTGTTAGGCAAATGGAACCCCGATGATGATAATAGGCGTCCAGAATGAATCCTGATGAGCTTCAGCATGCAAAACAGACAAGGGTTTGGCCAAACCCGTTTCCTGATCACAGCCTTCTTAACAGCGGCGAGCCTGTCAGCAGGGACAGCGGCCAGTGCCGCGGCGGAAACCGTCAGCACACAGCCAGCAATCGTCCAGGACGCTGCCGAAACAGCGGACTTTGTCGGCGGGATTTTTGCGAGCAACCAGGTGTTCCTGGCAGGACAACCCCTCAGGAAGGAAGCGCTGGTGCACCTGAAACAGCAGGGTGTGACACATGTGGTCAACCTGCGCACGCCTGAGGAAATCAACAACCCGAAAGCCAGCCCGGTTAATGTCGAGGAAACCAGTCGCGAGCTGGGACTGGCCTTTACACACCTGCCGGCAGGTGGCGAAGCATTCCCGTTTGCGCCGGCCATGGTCGATACCCTGGCGGGTGTGCTGGCAGAAGCCGAAACGGCCGGGGGTAAAGTGCTGCTGCACTGCGCGAGTGGTCGCAGAGCGACCCATCTGTGGGTCGCCTACCTGATCCGCTACCAGCACCTGTCAGCCGACGAGGCCGTGGCCATGGGACGCGAGGCCAGCTTCGGCGAACTGCCCCTTGAAGGGTTTCTTGGTACACGCCTGCACTACTCGACTGATCCATCCAGCCCGGCTGCCGCTCCCTGAACTGATTGCGGCGCTCAGGAGATACGCAATCGGGCCGCATTCAGGACAACGGTGATGGAGGACGCGGCCATCGCGAGACCCGCCAGCGCGGGATTGATCAACAGGCCCGTCCAGGGATAGAGGACACCGGCAGCAACCGGAATCAGCAACAGGTTGTATCCGAAGGCTGCAACGAGGTTCTGATGGATATTCCTGACCACCAGTCTGGAGAGCCTGACAGACCGCACGATACCGGCCAGCGAGCCTGACAGCAGCGTCACGTCAGCGCTTTCCATCGCAACGTCCGTGCCCTCGCCCATGGCGAAGCCCACGTCCGCAGCCGCCAGGGCTGCAGCGTCGTTAATACCGTCACCCACCATCCCGACCTTTTCGCCTCGGGCCTGCAACTGCTGGATCACTGCCAGCTTGTCTGCGGGAAGCAACCCGGCATGTACTTCATCGAACCCTGTCTCTTCCGCAACCTGTTCGGCGATAGCCTGGCGGTCACCGGTCAGCATGACGGTGCGGAGCCCCAGTTCCTGAAGAGAGGCGATGACTCCCCTGGCCTCTTCGCGAATCGCATCCTGCAGCAGAAAATGGCCCTTGAGTTCGCCATCCACGGCAAACCAGACCAGCGAACCCGCCTCGTTAACACCGGGCGGATCGCAGATTCCCTGGCTTTCCAGAAACCGGCTGCTGCCGAGCAACAGTCTGCGACTGCCTGATCGAGCCGACACACCACCGCCGGCATGGGCCGAAAAGTCAGTGATGGGCTCGCTGTTCACTGCGGATTGTCCCCTGGCGCCAGACTCGCAGTAGCGAACAATGGCGCTGGCCAGCGGGTGTTCCGAGTGACGTTCCATCTCAAGACACAGCTGCAGGTCCGTTTCATCAAGCCCCCGGGTCTGGAAGACCTCGGGTTCTCCCCGGGTGATGGTCCCGGTTTTATCCATGACAATGGTGGTCAGCGCTGATGCCGTCTGCAGGATCTCGCTGTTTCTAACCAGCAGGCCCTGCGCCGCAGCACGACCGAGACCCACCATAATGGACATCGGTATCGCCAGTCCGAGAGCGCAGGGACAGGCAATAATCAGCACGCTCATGGCCGTCACCAGCGCATAGGAAAGCCTGGGCTCCGGACCAACGGACAGCCAGGTCGTGGCCGTGATCAGTGCAACCAGGATCACACCCGGCACAAAGACACTCGTTATCCGATCAACCAGATGCCCCAGGGGTGGCTTGGAGTTCTGCGCTTCCTGGACCAGCTGCACCATCTGGGCCAGCAGGGTTTCGCTGCCAACCCCGGTCGTCTCAATCACCAGGCTGCTGTCGAGATTGGTGGTGCCTGCCCTGACCGTATCGCCGGTTTCTCGCAACACGGACTCGGATTCTCCCGTCAGCATGGATTCGTTAACCGCCGCGCTGCCTTCACGGATCTGACCATCGACTGGAAAATTCTCACCGGGTTTCACTCGCAGCCGATCCCCCGCATTCACAGCTGCAACCGCGACCAGCTGTTCCCTGCCATCACCGTCGATGCGAATCACAAACCGGGGCGCCAGATCAAACAGCCGACGTATT
>JAQCAK010000428.1 GCA_027621895.1 Pseudomonadota bacterium
TTCCGCCAACAATTGGTGAAATAGGCGCCGTCTCGGAGGAACCATGGATACCATTCAACACTCGGAACGCCTGCTGGGCGAATCTCCCGCTTTCCTTGAAATCCTCGACAGGGTCTCGCAGGTTGCCCCGCTGAACAAGCCTGTACTCATCGTCGGCGAAAGGGGTACCGGGAAGGAGCTGATCGCCGCGAGGCTGCACTTTCTGTCGACCCGGTGGGATCAGGAATACCTGAAAATGAACTGTGCAGCCATCACCGAGTCGTTGTTGGAAACAGAACTGTTCGGTCATGAAGCCGGGGCGTTTACCGGTGCGAGCAAGCTACATCGCGGCCGGTTCGAGCGTGCAGACAAGGGATCGCTGTTCCTCGATGAACTCGCGACCACGTCTGCACTGGTCCAGGAAAAGCTGCTGCGGATCATTGAATACGGCGAGTACGAACGCGTCGGCGGCAGCAAAACCATGACCACCGATGTCAGGCTGATTGCGGCGACCAACGAGGACCTGCCGTCGCTGGCGGCCGCTGGAAAGTTCAGGGAGGACCTGCTTGACCGACTGGCATTCGACGTCATCACCCTGCCACCCCTGAGAGCGCGCAAAGAAGACATCCTGCTGCTGGCAGAACACTTTGCCGTCAACATGGCAACCGACCTGGGTTTGGAGTTCTTTCCCGGATTCTCAGAAAAAGCGAAGGAAGTACTGGTTAACCATCCGTGGCCGGGCAATATCCGGGAACTCAAAAACGTGGTTGAAAGAAGCGTGTACCGGGCTGTTGATCCTGGCGAACCCATCGACGTGATTACACTGGATCCGTTTGAATCTGCGTACCGTCCCGATCCCAAAACCGCATCAAACCAGTCCCGGGAGAATCAGGAATCAGGCCAGGGCGAGACCGCGGGCACGCGCCCTGCCGACAGCTCCATGGATGTCGACTTTCCCATGGACTTCAAGCAGGTTGTTCAGGATTTTGAAATTGAACTCATCAAAAAGGCACTGGCTCAATCACAGTACAACCAGAAGAAAACCGCAGATACGCTCGGCGTCACCTATCACCAGTTACGCGGTTACCTGAAAAAATACGACCTGCTGGACAGTGAGTAGTCCGTTCTCAACGCGCCGCCTGATAACCACTGTGTGGCGGACAGCGCTCCTGTGCCTGGCCTGTCTTGCGCAGCCCGTTTTCGCCGGGGAGCATTATCCCGGGGCCCTGTATACCGTCATCGGAGATCGGCTGGCGCTGATGAAAGAAGTAGCGGCCTGGAAGTGGCAGAGAAATCTGCCCGTCGAGGATATCGAGAGGGAAAAACTGGTCATCGAAAAGGCAGTCAGCGCAGGGCTCGATCAGGCTATCACCGTCGCCAGCAGCCAGCGGTTTTTTACGGCGCAGATCGACGCGGCGAAGGCTGTGCAGCAATGCTGGTTCCAGCGCTGGCAGCAGACCGGTCCTGATATCAGCCCGCGGGACCTGAACCAGGTGATCAGACCCGCTCTGCTTGAGCTGGGCAACGCCATCAATGAGAAACTGACGAGCGGACCACACGACCGGCAGGCATTCAACGCGGCAGTGATCACTGAATGCCTGCCGGACGCAAACGGGGGCATGCTGTTTGAAGCGATCGAACAGGTCAGTTTTTACTCGACACGGCTCGACCAGGTCCTCGACAGTGGCCTGCTCAGGGTGGGAACAACCGGGGACTATGCCCCTTTCTCGTTCCAGGCCCCGTCCGGCGACCTGTCGGGAATCGATATAGACATGGCAGAGAACCTGGCCGATTCACTGGGCGTGACAGTCAGCTTCGTACCCACGAGCTGGCCGGACCTGATGCGCGATCTGTCGCTGGGTCGATACGATATCGCCATGAGTGGCGTGTCGCGAACTGTTGCAAGAGCGCGCCTGGGCTACTTCTCCTCGGCATACCACACAGGAGGTAAAACACCCATTACCACCTGTGACCGGAAAGATGTTTTTTCAGCGCTTGAAGAGATTGATCAGCCGGGTATCCGGATTATCGTGAACCCGGGCGGCACCAATGAAAAATTCCTGGATGCTCATATCCGGCAGGCGACAAAACTCCTGCACGGCGATAACCGCACTATCTTTGACGAAATCATCGCCGGGCGTGCTGACCTGATGATCACGGACGCCATAGAGGTCACCCTGCAGACCCGGTTACACCCTGAACTTTGTGCTGCCATGCCGAATTCAACCCTGACTTTCCAGGAAAAGGGCTACCTGATGCCCCGGGATGAGGCGCTTCGCTCAGTCGTCAATCTCTGGCTGGACCAGCGGCGCGGTGATGGCACTCTCGGCCGCGTATTCGAAGCTCACTTGTCTCCCTGACCCTCTTCGATTTTCAAGACCGGCTCCCAGGTCATGTAAGGCACAGGCTCGTTATTCAGGAACGCGGTGATCATCGCATTCACCTCGTCAGGGGCATCCTGGTTCACCCAGTGCGACATACGGGGCAGATAGCGCAGCGTCAGATCCGGGACCCAGCGGTCAGTGCCGTAGGTGGTTTCGACAGTCAGCGCCATGTCATCCTCACCCCAGCACATCAGTGTCGGCACCCTGATATCCGGGAAGCCCATATCGGCCTGTCTTTTTGCACCACCTTTGCCAATCAGCGCACGGTAGTAGTTCACCATGGCGCGCATGCCTCCCGGTCGCCCCGCGTTTTCACTGAAAACCCTGACCACCTCTGGCGGGTAGTTTGCCGGTGTGGCGGCGGAGGTCCTGATCATCTCGCCAATGCCGTCGGGCCGCCGGCCCATCATCCACTCGGGCAGGCCCGGCAGCTGGAAAAACAAGGCGTACCAGGATTTCTTCAACTGCTGCCAGCCCATGGCTGCCTGCATGG
>JAQCAK010000429.1 GCA_027621895.1 Pseudomonadota bacterium
GGGCACCGTCGTCGCCATCGTCGCAGGCGGCGATGAAGAGGGTCATGATGAAAATAAACAACAGTCTGGTGAATACGGGCATGAGCACTCCTGTGTCTGAAGGTTCGGAGAATAAAAAAATCCAGCAATAAAGCTTATGCGGGCGGGGTTAAGATGCGGTGAAATCTATCGGCCGAAGATGAGCAGAGCATTAAGAATGCCCACGGTTTCAACCGGACTGACCGACTACCCGTTCGAATTTCTTTATATTCCTGCGTCATCTATCCGTTAGAATCTTGGCGTCATCGATGGAAATGCCGTGAACAAACAGCCGCTACTGGCCATTCTCCGCCACGCGGACTATGAGCAACCTGCCGACACGCCCAGTGCCTGGCTGCCCTATGCCCTGACCGCGGAAGGTCGCACTCAGGCTGAGGACGCAGGGGAGACGCTGGCTGATTTCCTTTCGAGGCACGGTATGAATTCCGCCCCGGCTATTGACTCATCAAGAATGCTGCGAGCCTGGCAGACAGCTTCTATTATCGGTGGCCGGCTGGGGGTAACCGAGATCGCGCAGTTCGACGGCCTGGCAGAACGCAGCGTTGGCGCCGTCGCCAACCTCACCACCGGGCAGATCGAAGCGCTGCTGGCGGCAGATCCCCGGTATGAATCGCCGCCCGAGGGCTGGAAGTCCACGAGCGACTACCGCCTGCCCTTCCAGGGGGCGGAGTCGCTGACCGAAGCCGGTCGGCGGGTGGCGGATCACCTGCTAGCCTGCATGGAAGCGCTTGAAATCGGCGCGCCCGGACACATGAAGATCGTGGTAGCCCACGGTGCCTCCCTGCGGCATGCGGCCATGCATCTCGGGCTGCTGACGCCTAAGACCGTGGGTTCGGTTTCCATGTACCATGCCCGACCGATTTTTCTCACGCGGGATGGTGGTCGCTGGCAGATCCTTGAAGGTGAATGGAAACCCCGCAAGCACAAATCACAGAGTGATGAATATGGTGTTGCCTGATCAGAAGACGAACGATGAGCTGTTCCTTGGACGCTGGCCCAGCAAGCTCGAGCCCTGGCCGCGGGAACGCGGGCTGTGGGTCGGGCCCGAAAACGACCAGGACGATTTTCCGCAGGCCCTCATCCGGCAGTACACCAGCGACAAGATGTGGACCTGGACCGGACGCAACCTGTTCTTCATGTGCGACATCCATGCGGATGCCGATGCGTTTTTCCTGTCACTCTTGGGTGGTGGCGCCATCGTGATGACGGGACCCGCAGACGAGGATTTCGAGCTGACGGACCTGGGCCGTGAGTCGCGTTTTATCATCGGCGGCGACTGTTTTGACAAGGGTCCCAACAACCTGCGTCTGCTGGAAGCCATTCACCAGCTCTACCTCAAGGGTGCGGACCTGGTGCTGCTGGCGGGCAACCACGACATCCGTACTTATCTCGGCATCTTCTATGCAGAAAGCAAGGATCCGTTGCTGGATCACCTGTTCGTGCGCATGGGCAAGAAGACTGTGCCGCTGCTGAAAGAGATTTTCGACAAGTTCGTCAGCAAAAAGGATGGTCGAGTCAGCCAGCTGGACCCGACCATTCACAACCTGCTGTTTCCCGATGAATCCTGGTACGAGCAGTTTCCGAAGGTAGCCTCCAGATGGGTGCGACCGGAAAAGCTGGATAAGGAGTTGCGCCGTATCCGGGAGAAAACCGTGGAGTTCGAGGCGCGCGCGAGGGACTTCGGCATGAACATGGCGCAGGTTTATGCGGCCACCAGCAAGTTCCGCGAGCTGTTCTTCTCACCGGACGGTCGCTACCACTGGTTCTTCGACAAGATGAAGCTGGCGCACCGGGAGGGTTCCTACCTTTTCGTTCACGCGGGCATGGATGACGTTGCGTCAGAAATCATCCTTAAGGGCAGTGTCGAAGAACTGAACCGGCAGTTTCATGAAGCGCTGGCCAATGACCCCTTTGATCTCTACCATGGTATTCTCGGCAACGCTTTCCGCACCAAGTACCGCGAGTTTGATTACGACTTCACCCCCCAGGGCGTGGACTGCCTGCACCGCGCGGGTCTTTACGCGATCGTTCACGGACACAGGAATATCTGCCAGGGACAACGGGTACTGATTCGGGAAGGCATGCTGAACTTCGAGTGTGATGCATCGGTGGATTCCCATACCCGTCACTTGGAAGGTCTCTATGGTCCCGGCGGAGCAGTCGTGGTTTTTACACCGGAGGGTCGCGTTCTTGGACTCTCCACAGATTATCCCTATATCAAATCATTTCACCCGGGGAACATCACGATTTTCCGGGATGACAATGAATTTGCAGACAACACATCACGAGGCCTAGGATAGGAGGTCCATCTCACCGTGCAACACGAAATGAAAAAGAAATTCGACTACAGCAAGGAAGAAACGCTGGATGCGGTATTCAATTACCTCACCATGCTGAACAAGGGGCTGAAAAACCGGCAGCTGGCACTCGGCAATGACGAGGAACTGGTTGAATGCCTGTTGCCTGATCAGGTCGCCCTGGATATCTCCGCCGAGGTGAAGAAATCCACTGGCAGCCTGTCCATCGAGATTACCTGGGATGTGCCACCCTCGGAAGAGGCGAAAATGCACGCCGAGGAAAAGGCCGAAAAAGAAGCCCGGAAGCAGGCCAAGGAAGACAAGAAGCGCCTCAAAGAGGCGGAAAAAGCGGCAGCAGAAGCCGAGAAAAAGGCACGCAAGGAAAGCGAGAAAGCCGAAAAAGAGGCGCTGAAAGCGAAGGAGAAAGCCGAGAAAGAGGCTCTCAAGGCGAAGGAGAAGGCCGAAAAGGAGGCCCTCAAGGCGAAGGAGAAGGCCGAAAAGGAAGCCGTCGCGGT
>JAQCAK010000430.1 GCA_027621895.1 Pseudomonadota bacterium
CCTGGAACCTGAAAACTCCTTTGATGACCAGCAGGATGCGTCTGACCGCCTGCTGGCGGCGTTCCCGGCAATCATCTGCTACTGGTACCGCTTCTCGCACGATGGCGTGAGAATCGACACCGAGACGGGAGAGGACGGCATTGGTGGTCATTTCCTGAAAATGCTGACCGGCAATGAGCCCTCCCAGCAGCATCGTGACGTGATGGATTGCTCACTGATCCTGTACGCCGAGCATGAATTCAATGCCAGTACGTTTACCGCACGGGTCTGTGCATCCACGCTGTCTGACATGTATTCCTGTGTGACCGGTGCCATCGGTTCACTGCGGGGCCCGCTGCATGGTGGTGCCAACGAGGCCGCCATGGAACTGATCGAGAAGTTCAGCTCCGTGGATGAAGTGGAGCCTGCGCTGCTGGGCATGCTGGAGCGCAAGGAAAAGATCATGGGCTTTGGTCACGCGATCTACCGCACCCATGACCCGCGCAACGACATCATCAAGGAGTGGTCGCGCAAGCTGGCCGATGAGAATGGCGACACCAAGCTGTTTGATATCTCTGTCGAGGTGGCGCGCGTGATGTGGGACACCAAAGAGCTGTTCCCCAACGCAGACTTTTTCCACGCTTCTGCCTACAACTACATGGGCATCCCGACCAAGATCTTTACCCCGATCTTTGTCATGTCCCGCCTCACCGGCTGGGCCGCCCACGTAATGGAGCAGCGTTCCAACAACCGTATCATTCGCCCCAGCGCTGACTACATCGGACCTGACAACCGGCCGTTTGTAGCCATCGCCGACCGATAAGCGCGAACCAACCAAGGACGATCAAGCTGAACATGAATGACAAGTACCGCAAGCCGCTACCGGGTACCGATCTGGACTATTTCGATACCCGTGCTGCCATCGAGGACATCCAGCCGGGTGCCTACGACAAACTGCCATACACCTCGCGCGTTCACGCCGAGAACCTGGTGCGTCGTTGCCCCCCGGAGATGCTGACCGACAGCCTGAAGCAGATCATCGAACGCAAGCAGGACCTGGACTTTCCCTGGTACCCCGCACGCGTGGTCTGCCACGACATTCTCGGTCAGACGGCACTGGTGGACCTGGCCGGCCTGCGGGATGCGATTGCCGAAAAGGGCGGCGACCCGTCGCTGGTCAATCCGGTGGTTCCTACTCAGCTGATCGTCGATCACTCGCTGGCCGTTGAAGCGCCGGGTTTCGATAAAGACGCGTTCGACAAGAACCGCGCCATCGAAGACCGTCGCAACGAGGACCGGTTTCATTTCATTAACTGGTGCAAGACCGCCTTCGACAACGTGGATGTGATTCCACCGGGCAACGGCATCATGCATCAGATCAACCTGGAGAAGATGTCACCGGTTGTACACAAACGCGATGGCGTGGCCTTCCCGGATACCCTGGTGGGTACCGACAGCCATACCCCACACGTGGATGCCCTGGGCGTCATCGCCGTGGGCGTGGGCGGCCTTGAAGCCGAGAACGTGATGCTGGGCCGGGCGTCTTACATGCGCCTGCCACATATCATCGGCGTGGAACTGACCGGCAAACCACAACCCGGCATAACTGCCACTGACATCGTGCTGGCCCTGACTGACTTCCTGCGCAAGGCCAAGGTGGTTTCCAGCTATCTGGAATTCTACGGGGAGGGCGCATCAGCGCTGACCATCGGCGACCGGGCCACCATCTCCAACATGACACCGGAATACGGCGCCACGGCAGCCCTGTTCTCCATTGACCAGCAGACCCTGGACTACCTGACCCTGACGGGCCGGGACGACGAGAACGTAAAACTGGTCGAGACCTACGCGAAAGAAACAGGCCTCTGGTCTGATGCCCTGGTGAATGCCGAGTACGACCGGGTGCTGACCTTTGACCTGGCAGCGGTAACCCGCACCATGGCCGGGCCTTCCAACCCACATGCCAGCCTGCCAACCTCGGAACTGGCCAATCGTGGTATCGCCAGTGCCTGGGATCAGCCGGAAGACGGCCTGATGCCTGATGGCGCGGTGATCATTGCGGCCATCACCAGTTGCACCAACACCAGTAACCCGAAAAACGTGGTTGCCGCCGGCCTGCTGGCGAAGAAAGCCAACGCGCTGGGCCTGACCCGCAAGCCCTGGGTGAAAACCTCGCTGGCACCGGGTTCCAAAGCCGTACAGTTATACCTGGAAGAATCCAACCTGCTGGGTGAACTGGAACAGCTGGGTTTCGGTATCGTCGGCTTTGCCTGCACCACCTGTAACGGCATGAGCGGCGCCCTGGACCCGAAAATCCAGAAAGAAGTGATCGACCGCGACCTGTATTCCACCGCGGTACTGTCGGGCAACCGCAACTTTGATGGCCGTATCCATCCCTATGCCAAGCAGGCATTCCTGGCGTCACCACCCCTGGTGATTGCCTACGCCATTGCCGGCACCATCCGCTTCGATATCGAAAAAGATGTGCTGGGCACCGATAAAGACGGCAACCCGGTTACCCTGAAAGACATCTGGCCCACCGACGAAGAGATCGATGCGGTGGTCAAGGCCAGCGTGAAGCCGGAACAGTTCCACCAGGTGTATGACCCCATGTTCCTCAACGTGAAGAACGTGACGGATGCCAGTGACCCGCTGTATGACTGGCGCGAGATGAGCACCTACATCCGCAGGCCGCCCTACTGGGAAGGCTCTTTTGCCAAACCCAATTCGCTGAAAAATCTTCGCCCGCTGGCGGTGCTGGGTGACAACATCACCACCGATCACCTGTCGCCTTCAAACGCGATTCTTGCCAGCAGCGCCGCTGGTGAATACCTGACTAAAATGGGCGTGCCGGAAGAGGATTTT
>JAQCAK010000007.1 GCA_027621895.1 Pseudomonadota bacterium
GCCGACGACAAGGCCCTTGAAGAACTCCGCGCGAACCTGCCGGCTGAAGCAAACCCACTGGTTGTCTTTAATAAAATGGACCTGCCTGGAGCCCGGGTACCCCCGGGCGGCATTGGACTGTCGGCGCTGACAGGACAGGGCATGGATGTCCTGAAAAATCGTCTGAAAGCACTTTTGGGTGTATCAGGGCCACTGGAAACCGGATTTACTGCCCGACGACGCCACCTGGTGGCGCTGGGACAAGCCCGGGATCACCTAGCAGAAGGCCGGCGACAGCTGGAGTCCATGCAGGCGGGAGAACTGCTGGCCGAGGAATTGCGCCAGTGCCAGCGAGCCCTGTCGGAAATTACCGGGGAATTCACCGCCGACGATCTCCTCGGCGAAATCTTCGGCAGCTTCTGTATCGGCAAGTAACCCTGATTGCTGCCGATGATTCGGGGTGGCTGACCGGGCATTGCAACAGAGGTGGGTCGCGTGACAAAGTCGATGACATCCGTATACTTGCGCGTCCCCGGCCCTGGAGGCCTGGTTGATGCATTTTCAGGGAGCACCATGAGTCAATGAGCACCCATTCAAATCAGTTTGACGTTATTGTCGTGGGCGGCGGGCATGCCGGGACAGAGGCTGCGCTGGCCTCGGCCCGTACGGGAGCGAGAACGCTCCTGCTGACTCAGAATATTGAAACCCTGGGCCAGATGTCCTGCAACCCCGCCATTGGTGGTATCGGTAAAAGCCACCTGGTCAGGGAGATTGATGCCCTTGGCGGTGCCATGGCGCTGGCAGCGGATCAGGCGGGTATTCATTTCCGGGTTCTGAATTCCCGTAAAGGACCAGCCGTGCGCGCTACCCGCGCCCAGGCAGACCGCCAGCTTTATAAAGCAGCCATTCGCGGCATGCTTGAAAATCAGGAGAACCTCAGCATTTTCCAGGCTTCTGTGGATGATCTGCAGATGACGGGATCGCGAGTGACGGGTGTCGTAACCAGCAACGGCCTGAAATTTGATGCCCAGGCCGTTGTACTGACGGTTGGTACTTTCCTGGGTGGTCTGATTCATATTGGTTTGGACAAACAGGCGGGTGGCCGAGCAGGAGACGCACCTTCAATTGCGCTTGCCGACAGACTCAGGGAAATGCCCTTCACCGTGGACCGTCTGAAAACGGGCACGCCACCGCGGATTGACGGGAAATCCGTTGATTTCTCTACCCTCGAGGAACAGCCTGGCGATGAACCCAGGCCGGTCATGTCGTTTATGTCATCCAGGGAAGATCATCCGGCGCAGGTCTCCTGCTTCATTACCCATACCAGCGAACAGACTCACGACATTATTCGCGGGGGCCTCGACCGGTCTCCGCTTTACTCGGGCGTGATCGAAGGCGTAGGACCACGTTACTGCCCTTCTATTGAGGACAAGGTAGTCCGCTTTGCCAACAAGCTGTCGCACCAGATTTTTATCGAACCGGAAGGCCTGGGAACCACTGAGCTGTATCCAAACGGCATCAGCACCAGCCTGCCCTACGATGTGCAGGTTGCGCTGGTGCATTCCATCAAGGGTTTCGAGCGGGCCCACATCACCCGACCGGGCTACGCCATTGAATATGACTACTTTGAACCCAGGGAACTGCATCCAACCCTGGAAACACGGCATGTATCAGGGCTGTATTTCGCGGGACAGATCAACGGGACGACGGGGTATGAGGAAGCTGCGGCCCAGGGGTTGATCGCCGGCCTGAATGCTGCCCGACAGACCCGGGGTGAAGCCGGCTGGTGTCCGGCACGCAGTGAGGCTTACATCGGTGTGCTCATCGATGACCTGATCACCATGGGAACACGGGAACCCTATCGCATGTTCACGAGCCGGGCTGAATATCGACTGATCCTCCGGCAGGACAATGCGGATCGAAGACTGACCGGGATTGGCCGGGCAATGGGTCTCGTTGACGACGAGCGTTACCGTCGGTTTGAAACAAAACTTAAAGCCGTGGAATCCCTGTCGGACCAGCTGGAACATCGTTACCTGCAACCCGGCGACGCCCGGGCCGAGGGGGTTCTGGGTCAACCCCTGTCACGGGAATACAGTGCCTATGCCCTGCTCCGCAGGCCGGAAGTAGAGATAGGCCCTCTCTTGTCGCTCCTGGATCTCGATGAACTGGATGAAGAGGTGGCGGAACAGGTCGAAATCGACTGCAAGTACCAGGGTTATATTGATCGTCAGCAGGGTGAAATAGACCGCATTCGTGATCAACAGCACCTGTCCCTGCCACAGGACCTTGACTATTCTGCGATCCGCGGTCTCTCCAATGAGGTCGTTCAGAAACTTAACGATGTCAGGCCGGCGACCCTGGGTCAGGCGGGACGCATTTCCGGGGTCACGCCGGCAGCAGTCTCTCTGTTGTTGATTCACCTCAAAAAGCATCGTCATCCAGTCAGTCAGACGGCCTGATGACTGCGGAGAAACAGCTCAGGGACGGGCTGAAGGCGCTGGCAGTTGATGGGCCTGATGACAGCATCGAGGGCTGTCTGTCCTACCTGGCGCTGATTGAACGCTGGAACCGGGTGACGAACCTGACGGCGATTACCGACAGGTCTGAGATGGTCAGTCGTCACCTGCTGGATTCACTGAGCATTCACCACTACCTGTCGGGACAGGCGATCATCGATGTCGGCAGTGGCGCGGGTTTACCGGGTATTCCGCTGGCGCTATTCAATCCCGGTAAAGACTTTATACTGCTCGACTCCAATGGAAAGAAAACCCGTTTTATGACCCAGGCTGTTATTGATCTAGGCCTTGAAAACGTTACTGTTGCGCAGTCCAGGGCGGAAAGCTTCACTGGTAGTTTCGACCATGTTGTATCCAGAGCCTTTCGCTCTCTTGGTGAGATGGTGATCAGCTGCTCACATCTGCTGCGTCCTGGCGGGAGCTTCCTGGCAATGAAGGGACCGGATGCCCCCAGGGAAATTGCTGAACTGGATACGGATCATTGGCGCGCGACATGTTATCCGCTCTCTGTGCCCGGGGTTCCCGGAGACCGCTGTCTGGTGTCGGTCAGCGGAGCCGGGGTTACCGCATGACACAGGTCATAGCGATCGCGAACCAGAAAGGCGGTGTGGGCAAGACGACCACCTGCGTCAACCTGGCTGCTTCGCTGGCAAAAATGAATCGGCGGGTGCTGCTGGTTGACCTGGATCCACAGGGCAACGCCACGATGGGCAGCGGCATTGACAAGGCCGACCTGGAAGCCTCTGTCTATGATGTGCTGATGGGTGACATTGAGGCAGCCGAGGCCATAGAGCCAGCGGAAGCGTCTGGTTATGACCTGCTCGGCTCAAGCGCGGATCTGTCGGGCGCCGAGGTAGAGTTACCGGACATGGAGCGGCGCGAATACCGGCTCAGGGATGCCCTGCTTGGGGTCCGGGTCCGCTACGACTTTATACTGATTGATTGCCCGCCGGCACTCGGTCTGTTGACAATCAACGGTCTGGTGGCCGCAGATTCAGTCATCATCCCGATGCAGTGCGAGTACTATGCACTGGAAGGATTGACGGCACTGATGGCGACAATTGATCGCCTGACGTCATCTTTTAATCCCAGACTGAGGATCGAGGGGCTGGTTCGTACCATGTATGACCCGCGCAACAGTCTCAGCCGCGAGGTTTCGCTGCAGTTGATTGATCATTTTGGAGACACTGTCTACCGTACCATCGTCCCGAGGAATGTCAGGCTGGCCGAGGCACCGAGCTACGGCCTGCCGATCCTGTTTTATGATAAGTACTCCAAGGGATCCAGGGCCTATCTGGCGCTGGCCGGTGAGGTACTCAACCGCCATCCCGGCAGGCTCGATCCGCCTGGCCCTGGCGAACCCACAACACCAGAAAAAACAGAAGGAACGGGTCATGGCGGGTAAGAAGCGTGGACTTGGCCGAGGCCTTGAAGCCCTGCTGCCGAAACAGTCACAGGCACCAAAAGAACAGCCTCCTCAAAACCAGGCATCGCGACAGCGGCACGGAGAGCTTGATGAGATTCCCGTTGAATTCATTCGCCCGGGCAGGTACCAGCCCAGGTCCCATTTCGATGAAGACGCAATCTCGGATCTGGCGGCATCGATTCGCGCCCAGGGCGTCATGCAGCCGATAGTGCTGCGCCAGACAGGGGAAAACCGTTATGAACTGATTGCCGGTGAGCGTCGATGGCGGGCTGCCCAGCAGGCGGGCCTCGAGAAAATCCCGGCGGTTATCCGTGAAGTGAGCGATGAATCCGCCCTGGCGATGTCACTGATCGAGAATATTCAACGGGAAGACCTGAACCCGCTGGAAGAGGCCCTGGCATTAAAGCGGCTGATTGATGAGTTCCAGTTCACCCACCAGGAAGTGGCTGATGCCGTGGGTCGTTCCCGTAGTGCCGTCACCAACATGCTGCGGCTGACCAGCCTGACGCAGGCAGTCGCGGAAATGCTGGCAAACGGCGACATTGAGATGGGACACGCCAGGGCGATTCTGTCGTTGCCGACCGAGAGCCAGCTGGCGGCGGCACGAGCTGTGGTGGCCAAAGGATTGAACGTGCGCCAGGCAGAGAGCCTGGTGCGGAATATGGTGAAACCTGACAAACCGCTGAAGCAACCCCCGGTTCAGGACACGGATACCCGTCGACTTGAATCCAGCCTGGCCCAGTCACTTGGCCAGCCAGTACAGATTCGTCATTCCAGAACCGGGAAAGGCAAACTGGTGATCAGTTATTCGTCGCTGGATGAGCTGGATGGCATTCTGGCGAAAATGGGGTACGAGGAGTAGGTTCAGACCGATTCAGCCGGGTTTTCGTCAGTACGTGATTCCCGTTGTGATTCATCGCGAAAAGCGAGGTGAATCCGGTACCCGGATATTGCCCCCTTAACGCCGAGCCGATATACTCCTCCCCCGCGGTAGCCGGGGTATTCTGGGCAAAAAAGTGGCGCTGGATCAAACAACAGTCAGGCGTTCGCCCTTTTACCCTGTCATTATCGCGCAGTCCATTGCGACAATGGTTCTGTCAGTCCTGGCGCTGATCGCCGGTCGCCTCGATTTTTGCCCTGTCGATGTCAGCGAGACGGCTGCATTATCGGTGGCTGCTGCAGGCGCAGTGTGCGTTATACCTGGCCTTTACCTGCTGGTGACGAGCACTCGGCAGATTGCGAAAGGGACAACAGGACTGGGATTGGCCCTCAAGGGGGAGGCTGGCCGTTTCGCGCTCAGTGCTATCGGGTTTGTTGTGGTGTTTGTGCAGTTCAGAGACCTCAATGCGCTGGTTTTTTTTGGCGTGTTCATCGCACTGCAGGCATTCAACGTCATTGTGCCGTTGCTGAAAGCCATCAAGCGCCGCAACCGGTACCAGTGAAAGGCGGGCAAGAGAGCCAGCCGAACGGAACATTCGGGACAATGAGTACCGCCGGCTCCAAGTTGGCCCGGTGGAAAAGAAAGTAAGTGGATCAAGGACGCTGAGAGGCTATGGCGACTAGTTACGAAAATTCAGCCGAGTATATCTCGCACCATTTAACGAACCTGACCTATGGCCGGTTCGAGAATGGTGAGTGGGGGTTTGCTCATTCTGCTGACGACATCGCGGAAATGGGTTTCTGGTCCATCAACGTTGACACCATGTTCTGGTCATTCTTTCTGGGTTGCGTTTTTCTTTTCATTTTTACCATGGCGGCCAGAAAAGTTGAGGCCGGGGTCCCGGGTCATCTTCAGAACTTCTGCGAAATGTGCGTGGAATTTGTCGAAGATAACATCACACAGGTGTTCGGCAATCGACCGAATGCGCTGATCGGCCCGCTGTCCCTGACCATTCTGGTCTGGGTGTTTCTCATGAACCTCATGGACCTGGTGCCCATTGACTGGATTCCCTATGCGGCCGGCATGGCAGGGATTCCCTACTTCAAGGTTGTTCCAACGACCGATGTCAACGCAACGCTGGGCATGTCCTTTGGTGTCTTCTTTCTGGTGATCTACTACAACCTCAAGATCAAGGGTCCCATCAAGTTTGGTGCGGGTCTGCTGACTCATCCCATACCCCACTGGAGTATGTACTGGTTCAACTTTATTCTCGAAGTTGTCGATCTGTTTGCCAAGCCGATTTCCCATGGCCTGCGGCTTTTCGGCAACCTTTACGCAGGCGAAATGATCTTTATTCTGATCGCGCTGTTACCGTTTTACGCACAGTGGGCGCTGTCTCTCCCCTGGGCAATATTCCACATTCTGATTATTGCCTTGCAGGCGTTTGTGTTCATGATCCTGGCGATCGTGTTCCTGACACAGGCGCATGCAGTTGACGAACACTAATTAATTAACCTTGATCAACTAGATCAAACGACCTTAGTAACTAGGAGTAACCTCATGGAAATGGCACAAGCACTTGTTTATCTGGCTGGCGGCATCCTGATGGGATTGGGCGCCATCGGAAGTAGTTTGGGCATTGGTAATCTGAGCGGTAAATACCTGGAAGGCGTAGCCCGTCAACCAGAACTTCAGCCGATGCTGATGACACAACTGTTCATCTCCCTCGCACTGGTAGACGCGCTGCCGATTATCTCAGTGGGTATCTCGCTCTATATGATCTTCGCGCTCTGATCAAAAGGTACGCGCAAACATCGTTGATCAAACCGAGGTGAAACGTGAATATTAATTTGACCATGCTGGGCCAGCTGATTTCTTTCTCGCTGTTCGTGCTGTTCTGCATGAAGTATGTCTGGCCGCCACTCACCCAGATTATGCGTGAGCGTCAGAAGACCATTGCCGAGGGGCTTGAAAAAGCCGTGGCTGCTGAGCGACAGCTTGAGCAGGCGAACGAGGCTGCGGACAATGAGCTCGGCGAGGCAAAGCAGCAGGCTGCTGAGTTGATTGCCCAGGCCAGAAGCCGGGCGAACCAGATCATCGAAGAAGCCAAGGCCCAGGCCTCAGAAGAAGCCAACCGTATTCTTGAAGGCGCTCAGGCGGACATTGATCAGGAGATCAACCGTGCCAGAGAAGAGCTCCGAAGCCGGGTGGGTGTTCTGGCTGTCGAGGGTGCTGAGAAAATACTCCAGGCGGAAGTGAATCGCGGTACCCATGAGGCGATGCTGAGCAAGCTGGCCGCGGAACTCTGACCCATGGCTGAAGCTGAAAAATCTACCGTCGCACGACCCTACGCCAGGGCGGCATTCTCCCATGCGCTGGACGTCGCTGATGGCCTGAACAAGTGGTCGCGGATGCTGGCCATGCTCAGGTCAGCCATTGAGCAGCCGGTGATTCGCCAGGCGCTCGATAATCCGAACCTGTCTGTTGAAGAAGAGAAGCGGTTGCTCGTTGATCTGATGGGCGACGATCTGAGCGAAGACGGTGCCAATTTTGTCGATATTCTCGCCCAGTATGGGCGACTCATGCTGCTCCCGGATGTCTCTGAGCAGTTTGAGCTGTTGAAAGCGAATCACGAAAAAACCATGGAAGTGCAGGTCACCAGTGCGTTTGAAGTCAGCGATGCTGAGAAGAACAACCTGGCTGCGGCCCTGGCCAGAAAACTGCAACGCGAAGTCAACATTGAAACGGTAGTTGATGAATCGCTGATTGGCGGCGTCATTATCAAGACTGAAGACACGGTCATTGATGATTCTGTCCGTGGCCGTCTTGGAAAACTGACCCAGGCACTTAACTAGAATTTACACATTCCTTTAAAGGAAACAGGCAATGCAACAACTGAATCCTTCCGAAATTAGCGAGATCATCAAGCAGCGTATAGAAAAGCTGGATGTCTCTTCTGAAGCCAGGAACGAGGGTACGATCGTCAGTGTATCTGACGGTATTGTTCGAATTCATGGTCTGGCGGACGTCCAGAACGGTGAAATGATCGAGTTTCCCGGTAATCTGTTTGGATTTGCGCTGAACCTGGAGCGAGACTCCGTCGGTGCGGTGGTTCTGGGTGACTACAAGAGTCTCCGGGAAGGCCAGACGGCAAAATGCACCGGGCGAATCCTGGAAGTCCCCACCGGTCCTGAGCTGCTGGGCCGGGTCGTCGATGCGCTGGGTAATCCAATCGACGGCAAGGGACCAATCGATGCCAAGGTCACCTCTCCCGTTGAGAAGGTTGCCCCTGGTGTTATTGCGCGAAAGCACGTTGATCAGCCGGTCCAGACAGGGCTCAAGTGTATCGACTCCATGATTCCGGTAGGTCGTGGACAGCGCGAGCTGATTATCGGAGACCGCCAGACAGGCAAGACTGCGATCGCCATCGACGCAATTATCAACCAGGCGGCTTCCGGCATTAAGTGTGTTTATGTGGCCATCGGCCAGAAGAACTCTTCGGTTGCCAACGTAGTTCGTACACTGGAAGAGCATGGCGCAATGGAAAACACCATCATTGTGAACGCCAGTGCTTCTGACCCGGCACCCATGCAGTACATCTCAGCCTACTCCGGCTGTGCCATGGGCGAATACTTCCGTGACCGGGGTGAAGATGCCCTGATCATCTACGATGACCTGACCAAGCAGGCCTGGGCATACCGCCAGGTGTCCTTGCTGCTGCGTCGTCCTCCAGGGCGAGAAGCTTATCCCGGTGACGTATTCTACCTGCACTCACGTCTGCTCGAGCGGGCTGCCCGGGTTAACGCCGACTATGTGGAGCAGTTCACGAACGGTGAGGTGAAGGGCAAGACCGGTTCACTGACAGCGCTGCCCATCATTGAGACGCAGGCTGGTGATGTTTCGGCATTCGTACCGACCAACGTGATTTCGATCACCGATGGTCAGATCTTCCTCGAAACCGACAAGTTTAATGCGGGTGAAAGACCTGCCATGAACCCGGGTATCTCTGTATCCCGGGTTGGTGGTGACGCCCAGGTGAAGTTCATGTCAAAGATATCCGGCGGTATCAAGCTTGCGCTCGCCCAGTATCGCGAACTGGCTGCTTTCTCGCAGTTTGCGTCTGACCTGGATGAGGCGACCCGACGCCAGCTGGAGCACGGTGCCCGTATTAATGAGCTGATGAAGCAGAAGCAGTACGCGCCGATGACTGTTGCCGAGATGGGAGTTGTCCTGTACGCGGCGAATGAAGGTTTTCTGCAGGATGTTGAAGTTGAGAAAGTTCTCGATTTCGAGGCGGCACTGGTGTCCTACATGAATGCCGAGCATGCTGAGTTCATGGCAGAGGTAAACCGGGATGGTGCCTACAATGATGACGTGATTCAACGCATGCACAAGGCCATTGAGACCTTCAAGACCAATCACACCTGGTAAACAGCTGACGAGATTATTATGGCGAACGCCAAAGAACTTAGGAAACAGATCGGCAGTATCAAGAATACGCAGAAGATCACCAGCGCCATGGAAATGGTTGCTGCGAGCAAGATGCGTAAGGTCCAGGAACAGATGGCCAGGGGTCGTCCCTACTCTGACCGGATTCGTGATGTGATCGGGCACGTGGCGAATGCCTCCCCCGAGTACCGTCACCAGTTCATGGTCCAGCGAGAGGTAAAGCGGGTTGGCTACATTGTGGTTACTACCGACAAGGGCCTGTGTGGTGGTTTGAACGTTAACCTGCTGAAAGCCGTGGTTAACGATATCAAGCACAAGGTGGGCGATGGCATCGAGTACGATCTATGTCTGCTGGGTAACAAGGGTACACAGTTCTTCAGAAGCTACGGCGGCAACGTTGTTGCTGCCAGTAACCATGTTTCCGAAAGACCACAGATCTCGGATCTGATCGGCAGCATCAAGGTCATGCTGGATGCGTTTGAGGAAGGCAGGGTCGACAAGATTTACCTGGCCAATAACATTTTTGTAAACACCATGACCCAGACGCCAACTATTCGGCAGCTGGTTCCCCCGGATGCCATCGAAGACGACAGTATGTCTCATCGCTGGGATTATATTTACGAACCGGACGCTCGTGAGCTGATCGAAGGCCTGCTAACCCGTTTCATCGAGGCGCAGGTGTACCAGGCTGTGGTGGAAAACGTCGCCTGTGAACAGGCAGCGAAAATGATCGCCATGAAAAACGCAACGGACAACGCGGGCGACCTGATTGATGAGCTTCAGCTGATCATGAATAACGCCCGCCAGGCGGCTATTACGCAGGAACTGTCAGAGATTGTAGGTGGCGCTGCCGCGGTATAGGGCAGGGAAGAAACGGAAAAATTCAACCGGAAGCAAGTGCTGACGGAACTCGATTCAGGTGTCTCGCCAGACGGGATAAGAGATTTAGACAGAGGTAAGCAAAATGGGTAGCGGAAAAATCGTATCGGTGATTGGTGCGGTCATTGACGTTGAATTTCCCCGGGAAGAAGTTCCCATGGTATACGAAGCCCTGAAAATTGATCAGAGCGGTATAACACTGGAAGTTCAGCAGCAGCTGGGTGATGGCGTGGTCAGAACCATTGCCATGGGCTCCTCGGAAGGGATCGCCAGAGGTCTGACGGTATCCAACACCAACGCGCCGATCTCAGTACCGGTGGGTGAAGCTACCCTGGGTCGTATCATGGACGTACTGGGTGAGCCAATTGATGAGAAAGGGCCGATCGGTGAAACCGAACGCATGCCGATTCATCGTAACCCACCTGCATTCGATGAACAGGCTGGTGGCCGCGACCTGCTGGAAACCGGCGTCAAGGTTATCGATCTGATCTGTCCTTTTGCCAAGGGCGGTAAGGTCGGCCTGTTTGGTGGTGCCGGTGTCGGCAAGACCGTAACCATGCTCGAGCTGATCAACAACATTGCCAAGGAGCATGCGGGCCTGTCAGTGTTTGCCGGTGTCGGCGAGAGAACACGGGAAGGTAATGACTTCTACCACGAGATGGCTGAAGCCGGTGTACTCGACAAGATCGCCATGGTGTTCGGACAGATGAACGAGCCACCCGGAAACAGACTTCGTGTTGCCCTTTCCGGATTGACCATGGCCGAGAAGTTCCGTGATGACGGCCGGGACGTTCTGCTGTTTGTGGACAATATCTATCGATACACACTTGCGGGTACCGAGGTTTCTGCACTGCTGGGTCGTATGCCTTCAGCGGTGGGTTACCAGCCGACCCTGGCGGAAGAAATGGGTGTTCTCCAGGAAAGGATTACCACGACCAAGAATGGATCTATCACGTCGGTACAGGCGGTTTACGTTCCTGCGGATGACTTGACCGACCCATCTCCGGCAACGACTTTTGCTCACCTTGACTCGACTGTGACACTGTCCAGGGATATTGCCGCACTGGGTATCTACCCGGCTGTTGACCCGCTGGATTCAACATCTCGCCAGCTTGATCCATTGGTTGTTGGTGAGGAGCACTACAATGTGGCACAGGGTGTTCAGAGCATTCTGCAGCGCTACAAGGAGCTCAAGGATATTATCGCGATCCTCGGGATGGATGAGCTGTCTGAAGAAGACAAACTGACTGTCTATCGGGCGCGTAAGATCAGCCAGTTTTTCTCCCAGCCCATGCACGTGGCAGAGGTCTTCACTGGCCAGCCCGGTGTCTATGTTTCGCTTGCTGATACCATTCGCAGCTTTAAGGGTATCCTCGACGGCGAATATGATGATCTGCCGGAAGCCGCTTTCAGCATGGTAGGCAGTATCGAACAGGCCATCGAGAAGGCCAAAACCCTGTAAGGACTTCCTATGGCTTCTACAGTTTTGTGCAGTATCGTCAGTGCCGAAGAAGAGATCTTCTCCGGTCAGGTTGAGATGGTGATCGCGTCCGGTACACAGGGCGAACTCGGCATTATGCCGGGTCACACACCACTGCTGACCGGTGTCAAATCAGGTCCTGTCCGGTTGATTCTTGAAGGTGGAGCGGAAGAGATTTACTTTGCTTCCGGCGGGTACCTGGAAGTTCAGCCGACCTCTATCACGATTCTTGCGGATACGGCGCTCAGGGCAGATGACCTTGACGAGGCCGCGGCTGTACAGGCTAAACAAAAAGCCGAAAAAGAACTGCAGGACGCGAAAGCAGATATCGATTTTGCACGGGTTGCTGCAGATCTTCAGGAACAGGCGGCCCTCCTCCGCACGATTCAGAAGATCAGGAACAAAAAGCACTAGGACGATTTCCCCGGGCAGAAATCACCGGCTCGGCGTCAGCGGTATCGGCCGTGTCAGAACACAGGCTCGGCCGATCACCTTTATTACCCGCCATCTTCTAAAGCGGCCAGTGGCTGAACAGATTCGTTCTGGCTGATCTAAGCAGGTATCGCATTGTCCTGAGTGAATGCACTGTCGTGAGTGAACCACCAGGCGTTTACCCCCTATTGTCACCGAAATGACAACCGCCCCTGCTGCTTTTGCGGGGGGAGTGGTTCATAGTGTGGGTCTCTGTTGGTCCTCGGAGTGATAAGTTTTAACGATGCCAGAACAAATCGAAATCTGCGTCCTTGCTGCCGGTGTCGGCAGCCGGATGAAATCTGACAAACCCAAGGTTCTGCAGACGCTGGCCGGCAGGCCGCTGCTGGACCATCTGCTGGCGACGATCCGGGAGCTTGAGCCGGACGCGGTTCATGTTGTCATTGGCCAGGGTGCTGACCAGGTACAAGCCGCTTTTTCCAGCCACGCCGACATCCACTGGGTTCATCAGCGAGAACGCCTGGGAACGGGACATGCGGTACAGCAGGCGGCACCCCACCTGCAGGATGATTCGCGTACGCTGATACTGCTGGGTGATGCGCCGCTGATCAGCACTCAGACGCTTGACGGACTGCTGCAAAGCACCGCGGATCTCACGGTTCTGACCGTCGAGATGGATGACCCCTTTAATTACGGTCGAATCATCCGCGAGGCTGATCAGCTGGTTGCCATCATCGAGGAAAAAGATGCGTCGCCGGCACAACGCCTGATCCGGGAAATCAATACTGGTGTGATGTGCGTCAGGACCCGCCTGCTAAAAGACTGTTTGTCGAAACTCACCAACGATAACGCGCAGGGTGAATACCTGCTGACAGATATTGTGCAGTTGGCCAATCAGTCGGGTGCCAGCGTCTCTGCGCACAAATCCCACGATCCTGTCGAGGTGACAGGTATCAATACCTTTGCCCAACTGGCGGCGCTGGAGAGACAGGTGCAAAAGAATATTGTGAAAGAGCTGATGGATGCCGGCGTTCAGATCATGGACCCGGCGCGCTGTGATGTTCGAGGCAAACTGACGGCTGGTCGCGGCGTTTTTATTGATATCAACGTCATTTTTGAAGGCGAAGTCATCCTGGGGGATAACGTCAGCATCGGCCCCAACTGTGTCATCAAGGACTGTTCCATTGGCAGTGGCACGGTGGTGAAAGCCAATTCCGTGCTGGAAGGCGCCCAGGTAGCGGATAACTGTTCCGTGGGTCCTTTTGCGCGCCTGCGACCGGGCGCAGATCTGGCCGAGGGGGTGGGTATCGGCAACTTTGTGGAGGTCAAAAAGTCCACCCTGGGGAAAGGTGCCAAGGCTTCTCATCTCGCCTACCTGGGTGATGCCACCATCGGTGCAGGCGTCAACATTGGTGCAGGTACGATCACCTGCAACTATGACGGCGTGAACAAGTGGCAGACCGAGATTGGTGAGGGGGTTTTCGTCGGATCCAACACGTCGCTGGTTGCCCCGGTCAAAATTGGTGCTGGTGCGACCATCGGCGCCGGCTCCACCATCACCAGGGAGGTCGACCCGGATGTACTGGCTGTTGGTCGCGCAAAGCAGATAACGATCAGCAACTGGCAAAGACCCTTCAAAAAGAAGGATTAAGAAATCATGTGCGGCATAGTTGGTGTAACGGCAAAACGGGAAGTCTGTGGAATCCTGCTCGAGGGGCTTCGTCGCCTGGAATACCGGGGTTACGACTCCGCCGGGGTGGCGTTGATGGACCAGGGTATTCAGCGAATTCGCCGGGTTGGCAAGGTCCAGGTATTGGCTGATGCCTGTGAAGAACTCGAACCCACGGCGGTGATGGGTATCGCGCACACCCGCTGGGCAACCCACGGTAAACCCACTGAAGCGAACGCCCACCCTCATGCTTCCGGCGGGGTGGCGGTGGTGCACAATGGCATCATTGAAAACCACCAGGAACTCAGGGAGACCCTGACCGGGCTGGGGTATACCTTTGAGTCTGAAACGGACACAGAGGTCATAGCGCACCTGCTTAACCATGAACTGCAGCAGCCCGATACCTTCAGAGATGCCATGGATCGAGTGGTGGATCAGCTCGAAGGCGCCTATGCCATTGCTGCGATCGACCAGCATCATCCTGAAACCATCATGGCAGTCAGGTCAGGCAGCCCGCTGGTCGTCGGACTGGGAATTGGAGAGAACTACGTGGCCAGTGATCCGCAGGCCCTGCGTCCCGTCACTGACCGATTTATTTTTCTGGAAGAAGGCGAGATCGTGGAGATCACGCCGAAAGAAATCTCTATTGCAGGTCATCACAGTTCAGCAGTGCAAAGCCGAGCGGTCACGCTTGATGAGCGACACGATGCGGCGGACAAGGGTAACTATCGCCACTACATGCTGAAAGAAATCCGTGAGCAGCCCCTGACGCTCGAGCGAACCCTGTCCGGGCGATTGTCCGGCACTCATGTATTGAGTCGAGCGTTCGGCATTGGTGCGGAGGAGATTTTCGCCAGGACCCAGGCCGTGCAGATTGTGGCGTGTGGCAGCAGCTACTATGCCGGTATGGTGGCCCGCTACTGGTTTGAGCGCTATGCGGGAATTCCCTGCCAGGTTGAAGTCGCCAGTGAGCTCCGGTACCGGGAGCAGGTGCTGCCGAATACGCTGCTGGTGGCCATATCCCAGAGCGGTGAAACCGCTGACACGCTGGCAGCTCTTCGTAATGCAGCTGAGTCCGATTACCTGGCAACACTCTGCCTGTGTAATGTCCCCAACAGCACCATGGTTCGAGAGACCGACCTGAAGCTGATGCTGGAGGCGGGTCCCGAGATCTGCGTGGCATCCACCAAGGCGTTTACCAATCAGCTGGCTGATCTGCTGTTGCTGGTGGCTGCGGTGGGTCGTTTCCACGCCCTGGATGACGAGATGCACCAGGAAATTGTGCAGGCGTTAAAGGACCTGCCGGCGACCATTGAGAAGACCCTCAAGCTGGATGACCAGATTCGCCACATAGCAGAACAGTTTGTGGAAAAACGCCATGCCCTGTTCCTCGGCCGGGGCTCCCATTACCCGATTGCACTTGAAGGCGCACTGAAACTGAAAGAGATCTCTTACATACACGCGGAAGGCTATCCGGCAGGCGAGCTCAAACATGGTCCACTTGCCCTGGTGGATGATGATATGCCGGTTGTTGCGGTGGCACCCGGTGATGACCTGATCGAAAAGCTGAAATCCAATCTTGAGGAAGTCAGGGCCCGTGGCGCGAAACTGTACATCTTTGCCGATGAACATCACGATATGCCGGAGCCAGAAGGTGTTGAGGTCCTGAATGTACCCTCCTGCCACCGATCGGTGTCTCCTATTGTCTATACCATTCCTGTCCAGTTGTTGGCTTATCATGTGGCGGTTTTCAAGGGTACGGACGTGGACCAGCCCAGAAATCTGGCCAAGTCGGTGACGGTAGAATAAATTCGTTAGGGGGTATTATTCCCGCTTTCGAATTTGAGGTGAGTATGTGGAGTCCTAATCTATGGATTCCACCTTACTCTCAATATCAGCAACGTATCTTCCAAGTGATATTGAAGAGCAGGAAGCAAGGTAAGACCTTTAAAGACATCGCTTATGACCTCAATCGATCTGGGATGAGTTCGACAAGAGGAAGTCAATTTACTTCCCCTTTAGTACATGCGCTTCTCAAAAAGGGTCTTGTGCGTAAAGAGCGACTTGAAACGGGTGTACATTGGAAACTTACTCCTCTTGGAATGAGTTTTTTGCGGATTATTTAGTTTAGTGTTCGACAAAAATCAATAGAATGCGTTGTTCGTTTAACTTTCGATCGGATGAAGTCTTCCCCATACTGCCGACATATGAGATTCAGAAACTGTCAGATTCGTGCAGCGGTGATCACTATTATCTTTTTAATG
>JAQCAK010000431.1 GCA_027621895.1 Pseudomonadota bacterium
TCCTTTTACGATCAGGGTGCCTGAAGGCGCGCTGGATAGTTCCCCCTGGTCAGAACTATCCGCACGGGTTGATTGCGATCCAATCCCGACCCATTCTAAAGAGAATTGCTCCACTGTCCATAGCACCCGTCTGGACAGAAATCTGGCGTCTCCTTCCCGGCGATGGTTAAGATGGCATCATGTCCGACGTAAAACCACTCAACGCCACGGAGCTCGCAGAACTGAAGACGGACCTGGCAGCGTTGCAGGCGTCCATTGAAGCACTGCTGAGCGATACGGAAACCGGCACCAGGCCGGTCAGCCTGCGGGAAAACATCGGCAGGCTGTCCCGCATGGACGAACTGCACAACCAGAGTATCCTGATGGCCAACCGGAATGTTCTGTCAAACAGGCTGAAGCAGGTTCGACGGGCAATGAAACGAATCGACGAGGCCGGCTACGGCTACTGCCTCGAATGCGACGAATCAATCGCTTTTCCAAGACTCAAGGCCTACCCGGATGCAGAACACTGCATCGTCTGCAAAACGCGTCATGAATAGAAAAACTAGACACTTTCTTCAACTGCTGCGCCCTACCTGAAACGGGCTTCAAGCTCAAACACAAGCCTTGCATGGGAAAGCAGTATTTTCTTGTGTTTCTTCTGAAAATCCCGGCTTTCCTGGTTTCCCAGAGCCTCGCCGGCAGCTGAACGAAAGTTCTCGAACAGCGTCGACAACCCAAGGCTGCTGTCCACGGCCATCTCTCCTGCCAATGCATCAAAAAAGTCGGCAGCTATATTCCGGGTCCGCTCGACCACCCTGCGGGCCTCGTCCAGCGTCACGATGCCTTCTATCAACTCCCCGAGGAGTCTGCACTGGTAGTTGCGACACACGACCGGCCGGGTCGCGTAAATAGAGCAGTTCGATGCGACGTGGGCCCGACAGGGCAATGGAAATGACTGCTCAGATGCAACAGCGATCAACTCGTCAGGCCAGTCAGGGTGACGTTCAGCCGGATCAAATTCGGCATATTCGAACAGCAGCCCCTGACAGCAGATCCCACAGGATCTGCACAGGGACTGCTGATCACTGGCTGTACCAGCCGTCCTGCTCAGTTCGTGGCACGGAGGTTTCTTCGGTTGTTTCACAGTCTGCCATCCATCTGCTTCAACGCTAACCCCGGCACACTTGTTGCCTCCAATGCGCGATCGGTCTCAGTGCGATCGAAAGTCACAGGCTGATCTGTCCTGATCCGCGAGTCGCTGGATCATTTGTTGAACGCGTCTGCCACCTCGGCGGTGTGGATGTTCAGACGAACGTAGTCAACCCAAAGAAAACCGCCCACGCTGTAAACAGCGTCCGGCACCAGGTCGATAACCTCATCGGCCATGACCCCGAGCTGACGACCCTGATCCTGCTCGGTTTCCGGATGAATGTAATCAAAAAGATAGAGACTGAAGCCGCGACCTAAAGATGCCAGCGGCACGATATTCTTCTTTAGCCGGCGGTCTGACCCTTTTCCACCGCCTTTCCCGCCACCCTTGGGTCCCTTGCCATCCGTCTTGCCTCCCCCGGAACCCTGGGTGAGTCGATTCAGACTTCCATGCCGAGTAAGGCTGGGAGCCCGGTAAGGCTTAAGCATATTGCAACCCTGTCGAGGTCAAGACGGTGAAAATATAGCATGGCAGGCCAACAGGCTCCAAAGAGACCAGGCTGGTGAGCCGTCATGTTTCCCACTGCGATACAGCGAGTACAATCTCTCTGCCTGGTACTCGCTCAGCCAGCCGGGGTGCTGTCGAGGTATGCGTTGAGACAGTTCCTCCTCCAGGTCAACGAGATACCGATGGAACGTCACATCGAATCCGGCCTTGGTTGTCCGTTGCAGAACAAGGTCAGGCAACAGACCCTGCATCGCCTGACGATGGGTGAACTTGTTCAGCGACGAGCGATATTTCAAGCGTTCCGGGAGGACGAAAGAAAACTGGACCATGGCTTTCGTGTAGAAGGGTCGTCTTGTTTCCACCCCGAAAGTGGCCGCGTAACGCTCATTGATAATGTGGTTTTTCGCGAGAAACGCATTTCTCAGTACCGCCAGTCCAGCCTGCTGTCCCGGCAGCTGGCAGGGTTCCGTAACATTCGGCCTGGCACCGTAACGCCGCAAAAGAAGCTGCTCCCGAAGGGCAGGCCCGAGCCAATCAAGACCATCGCTATCGCGGGTGCCCGGGGCCAGCAACAGTCTGATCCTGTGCGCCAGACTTTCAGGCAGAATCGCGCCACCTATCGAACGAGCCAGACGATGACAGGTGGGGAGCACTCCTTCCTCCCTCATGCTGCTGCAAAGTATCTCCTGAAACTCAGACCAGTCCAGCAGTGAAAACGCCTCCCGAAAGGAAAAGCCCTGGGACCCCAGCCATTCGTCACCCCCGGTCCCGTCTATCAGCACTCGACTGTCACTGTCAGAAACAGCCTGCAGTTCATTAGCAGCCATGATGAGATTGGGATAACCGATTATATCCCTGAACTTTGCTGACTGGACCGCGTACCAGTCCAGAGGCAGCCAGGCAGGAGTTATTTCCTCAACGGAATATCCGGTGTGCTCTGCCACGGCTCGCGCATAGGCGATTTCATCAGCCTCTTCATCGCCCGTAAAAGTCAGCGTGTAACCTCTGACTCCTGGTGCCGCCACACTCCCGCTGCGCATCAGTTCAACTGCTGTAGCAAAGAGGGCAGACGAGTCGAGTCCGCCACTCACCTCAATAGAAACCGGGCTCTGCGACCTAAGATGCCGTCTGACGGTATCCGCAAGAAGCTCTCGATAGTGTTCGATAAAATCCATGTCCCGCCGGTAATCCAGCGTGGC
>JAQCAK010000432.1 GCA_027621895.1 Pseudomonadota bacterium
AACTGGTAGACGCGCCGGATTCAAAATCCGGTTCCTTCACGGGAGTGCCGGTTCGATCCCGGCCCTCGGTACCAACAGTCTTTCGCCAAAGGCGAAATACTGAAACCCTAACCATACCAACGCGGCAGGCACATCGAACGAAGTGATGTGCCGAGAGCGCCCAAAAGATTCCACAAACCTGGAATCAACCCAACCACCCAATCAGCGACTAGCACCTTTACCTGGCCCGGTGCAGCCACCACTTGTGAGCCTCGTCCACCACGACCAGCAGCATTGCAATCCCCAGCAGTTGCAGCCATTGCGTCGAGGAAACCGGTTGCAGCTCGAGGATACCTGCCAGCAGCGGGGTGTGCATGGCCAGGATATGCACGCCCTGGGCGGCCAGCATGCCGAACAGCAGGAACGGATTGCCGAACAGATTCTGCGCGAAGATCGACAGGGTTTCGGAACGGGAGTTCAGCACGTGAACATTTTCGAACAGCACCATCAGGAGCAGCGTCATGTTCCTGGCGCTGGTCTCATCCACCCCGGTTTCTACCAGGTAATAGAAGACCCCGAAGGCCAGGAATCCCATGACGATGGCGTTCACCACAATTCGTTCAATCATCAGGCGATCAAAGATGGGCTCGTCCGGGGAACGCGGGGGTTTCTTCAGCTCGTTGCCTTCCTCGGGCTCAAAGACCAGCGCCACATCCTGGATGCCATTGGTCACCAGGTTGAGCCACAGCAGCTGCAGCGGCAACAGCGGCAGGGGCATGCCGAACAGAATAGACAGCAGTATCAGGGTGATCTCGGCTGCACCGGTGGATATCAGCAGGAAGATCACCTTGCGGATGTTGTTGTACACCACCCGGCCCTCGCGGATGCCGTGCACAATCGACGCAAAGTTGTCGTCAGTCAGAATCATGTCTGACGACTCCCGGGCCACATCGCAGCCGCGCTTACCCATGGAAATGCCAATATGGGCGTGGCGCAGGGCTGGTGAATCGTTGATACCGTCTCCAGTGACCGCCACAAACTCCCCGTTGCGGACCAGGCTGTCAACTATCTGCATTTTCTGCCTGGGCGCGACCCGGGCAAACACCCGAGTACCATCCACCAGCTGGTCGATGCCAGCCAGGTCACTCTCGTTGATCCCGGCAAGGTCTGCACCGGTGACGACAGGATCCATGGGTCTGTCAATACTGTAGCGCCCAAGACCGAGCTCCCTGGCAAGCACTCTGGCCGTCGCGGGATGGTCACCGGTGACCATGGCAATTTTGATACTCGCCTCACGGCATTCATTGACGGCATCAATCACTTCCGGTCGCAGCGGGTCAATCATCGCCACCACGCCCAAAAGAGTTAGACCATGTATCTGGTCTTCCGGATTGTCGGGGCTGTCCAACTGTTTCTTCGCCAGGGCCAGCACGCGATAGCCATCAGCAGCGATTGCTTCAGCGGTTGCGCACATTGAGTCAAGACGTTCATCCAACACGGACATGCTGCTGAGCTTCTCGATACTGCCTTTCACATAAAGTGTGTAGCCGCTGTCAGTCCGGTGGATGCTGGCAGAGTAGGCGTTGTCAGATTCGTAAAGGATGACCGCTGCTTCAGTCTCAGCGCGAACCCCGGGATTCAGTCCGTGTTTAAGGGCGAGTATCAGCAGCGCCTGATCAACCGCATCACCGAATCCCGCCTGGCCCTGATCATCCTGTTCGAGATAGGATTCATTCGCATAACAACCCGCTGTCACCAGGTCATTCAGCAGACCCCGACTTTCCTCCGATGAATCAGGGTCGGCAGACTCGTCCGGGACGATCGCGCCTTCACGCTGCATGCCCTCGCCTGAAACCTGGTAGCGACTGCCGTCAGCCAGCGCTATGCGGCGAACGGTCATCTCGTTAACGGTGAGAGTGCCGGTTTTGTCCGAGGCAATAAATGTACAGGAACCCAGGGACTCGACGGCCACCAGGTTGCGGATGATCACCCCCCGCCTGGCCATTCGCTGCATACCGATTGACAGTGCCACGGTAATGGCAACCGGCAGGCCCTCGGGAATCGCGGAAACGGCAAGGGCCACACCCAGGAAAAATACCGTGGTGACATCATCGCCCCGGGCCAGCGTAATCAGGAATATACCCGCGATCAGGACCAGCATGCTGATGGTCACCCGCATGGTGAATACCTCGATGCGCTGCATCAGCGGCGGCATCACCTGATCCTTGCCGGAGATTTCAGCCGCGATCTGCCCGAGTTCGGTCCGGGTACCGGTGGCGGTAATCTCAAACAGTCCCCGGCCACGCAGCACGGTCGTGCCTGCAAACAGCAGATTCGCCGCATCCTCCAGCGACTTCTCCACACCAACCGACTCGCCGGTCAGCATGGATTCATCTACCTGCAGGTTGTGACTCTCAAGCAGCCGGCCATCTGCCGGCACCCTGTCGCCCGAGGCCATCACGACTACATCGCCGGGGACAAGATCAGCAGCGTCAACCATGACCTGCTTGCCATCCCGCACCACCAGGCTCATGTGCGGCACCATCTTCTCAAGCCCGGAAGCGGCCTGTTGCGCGGCATATTCCTGGAAGGTGCCTATCGAGGCGTTAATCAGCAGGACGAGAAATATAAAGATGGCATTGATGTTCTGCCCCAGCAGCAGGGAGACCAGCGCTGCGATGAGCAACACATAAATAAAGGGACTCTTGTACTGGCGCGCGAAGATGACCAGCAGGCCAGGCGGTTCGGGTTCCGGCAGTCGATTAGGGCCCATCTGGAGCAAGCGTTGCCCGGCCTCGCTGCTCGTCAATCCTGGTGATACTGCCATGGACAATTCCTGAACCGCCTCCATGG
>JAQCAK010000433.1 GCA_027621895.1 Pseudomonadota bacterium
CGAGCGCCACCTGAACTTCCTGAATCACATGCACTGATTAAATCAGTGAAAGCATCGAGGCAGGTCACCGGTTTCGACTTGTCGTGAACCGGCTGGCATACTTGGAGAGCCTCTTCCACGTACCAGCCGATGACCTTACAGCCGTTACATTCAGCAGGGTCACCCAGAACCGCTTCCAGTGATTTCGGGTATCCGGCACTGCTGGTTTTCGGCCTGGCACTGGTCACCTATATCCTGACCATGCCCAGAACCATCACCCTGGAAGATGCAGGCCTGTTCCAGATGGTCTGTCACCTGGACGGCCTGGCACATCCTCCCGGTTACCCGCTGTTCTCACTGTTCTGCAAGCCGTTCGTTGCTGTGGCGGGGCAGGTGATACCGAATCCGGTCATCACCGGCAACCTGATCTCCGCACTGTTTGCCGCCTGCGCCGCCAGCGTCTTTTACGCCTGCTGCCGACTGCTGGGCAACGACGTTCGCCTGGCAATCCTGGCCAGTCTTGCCTGGGCCTTTTCGCCCGTATTCTGGTCCCAGGCTGTCATCATTGAGGTCTACAGCCTGGCGGCCCTGCTTTTCATGGGCTGTCTTTATTCAGTTATGAAACTGCGTACAAGCCAGCGGATCGCCTGGTGGTATGCAGCATGCCTGCTGTTCGGTTTATCGCTTGCCAATCACTGGCCACTGGCGGTGCTTTGCTCTACCGCTCTGCTGTGTCTGGCGTGGCCCAATCTGACGCTGATTGTCGACTGGTTGCGATCACCTCGCACCTGGTACCTGAGCGGTCTGTGGTTCCTGGTCGGTCTGTCGCCCTATGTTTCGCTGTTGCTGGAAAGCGAGACAGCGATATCGGTGACGGGCGGCATCAACGGCTTTTCTGAGTTCGTGGCCTATGTAACCCGGGCCCACTACAACCAGGAGTTCAATGCCGGTCCTGAAGACAGCCTGGCTTTCACCGCCTGGCTGGCAAAAATGACGCTTCACCAGGCAACCCTGACAGGCCTGCCCTTTATGCTGCTTGGACTCGCAGCCCAGTTCAGACGCTTTGGACACTCTACCGGCTGGGGCATGATCCTGCTGTGGCTGGGCTCAACCGTGGTGCTGGCGCCGCTCACCGGATTCCAGTTCAACGCCAGCGGCAAGGCATTCTTCATGCCCTATACGCTGGTCGCCATGGCCGCACCGGCGCTCTGGTTTGCAACCGGCGTCACCACATTTCTGGAGGCTCTGGCAGCCAGACTGACAGCATTCAAAGGCCTCGCGGAAAACCTGATCGCCGCGATCCTGCTGGCCAGTATTCCCGTGCAGCTGTATCCAGCCCAGGACCGAAGCGAGACTCGCCTGGCCGACAGCTTCGCCCGATCCGTGTTGTATTCCCTGCCTGCCCATGCTGTCCTGTTTGTCAGTGGCGACAGCCAGATCGGGCCGCTCGGCTATCTTCATCATGTCGAGGGCGTGCGCGACGATATCGAATTGCACAGCTGGGAAAATACCGTGTTCGCCAACCGACTCGGCTCCCCTTTCCTCCCCGAGAGTGAGCGTGACCAGCTGGTTGCCGACTATATCAGTGAAACCCGTCGACCGGTCTTTTCGATCCCCCGATGGTTTGCTCCCCATACAGACTATGGCGCTTACATCCAGGCCGCGGCTCAACCGAATACCATCTACTTACCCGGGCTGGGCCAATGGCTGGACTATGCACTGACCCTGTACGAAAAGGATCTGGTCAGGGAGGCACATTCGCAGCGATTCCTGTTCCAGCGACTGGGCGATTTCTCATCGATGCTGGTGCCCCGGGGGGATAACAGTACCGAAACTGTCCCTCCCGAATGGATGGCGCTCAGGGCCCGACTGCTGCAGACCTTCCCGGGACAGCTGTCCCTGCTAGAAGCACTTTATGCCGACACCGGAAACACTGGACGGATCCCCATGATGGCAGCACTCATTGCCAGGGCCGAGGAGCGGATGCCGGACGCCGCTGACCAGGGTGCGCTGGGCAGGTTTTTTTTCCTGGCAGGGCAGGTAAGCCTGATGAATACAGGCGACAGGGATAGTGCGATACAGTATTTCAACAGTTCAATTGATGCCTATCCGCAAGCCGACAATGACAGCATCTGCCCACTGATAAGGCTGTTGCAGGAGACAGGCAGGGTCGACCAGCAGGCCCGCGGACTGAAACTGGCCAGACAGTATCCTGGCCGCTGCGTTGCCGGTGCGGGAAACCCGGGCAACCCGCCGAACCAATAGACTAGAATACCGTCATGGCGATTTCAGCAGATGATATTACTTTCGAGCCCGGTTCCCCGGCATTTGCCCGGGACCCTTATGGCGTTTATGCAGAACTCAGGTCGCTGGATAAACCCTGGTACTACCGGGAGATCGACGGCTGGCTGCTCTCACGCTACGAGGATGTTGAGGCCGCCGCGCGGGACAGCAGACTGGTCAGGTCCCTGGACAAACTGCTGTCTGCCGACGAGATTGAGGAACAGCGACGGGCGGCCAACTGGCACGACATGCCGGATCACTACCGATTCGTTCAGCGCAGCATGCTCGAACAGGACGGTGAGATGCACGATCGGCTGCGACTGATCATTCTTCAGGAATTTTCCCGGCGATTTGTCGAGCAGCAACATGCCATGATCCAGGCCCATGTTGACCGACTGCTGGACCGGGCCCTGTCTCTCCAGGATATCGATTTCGTCAATGACCTGGCCGTCCAGATTCCCGGCCACGTCATCGGCAGCCTGATCGGCGTCCCGGATACCGACTGTCCCATGCTTCGGATCTGGAGCGAGAATATCGTGCAGTACTTCGATGTGGACCGGACAGATGC
>JAQCAK010000434.1 GCA_027621895.1 Pseudomonadota bacterium
TCGCGCCTCTGTTGCACCTGGTTGACACACCGGTGGGACGCAAGCAGCACACCTCTGCAACACCCCAGGTAGGCGGCATCGCTATCACGCTTGGCCTGTTGACGCTTTATTTCACCATGCCGTCGTTCTTCCTCCACTACTGGGCGGTGTTTGCCTCGGCGCTGGTGCTGATGATCGTGGGGGTCATTGATGATATTCGGCCAGTTCACAGCGCGGTGCGAATGCTGATCCAGATTGGCATCGGCTGTGTGATTCACTTTCAGGCAAACCTGCCATTTCTTTCTGTTGGAGACATCTGGTTCATGGGGGACCTGGGTCTTGGGCCTTTCTCGCTGACCTTTACCTGTATTGCGGTGGTTGGCGGCGTGAATGCCATTAACATGATGGACGGCCTTGATGGGCTGTGTGGCCTGACGGTATCCACCGCGCTCGCCTTCCTGGCCGCTATGGCACTTTATGCCGGCTACCTTGATGTGTTCCTGCTGGCCTTTATTCTGTTATCCGTGGTACTGGTTTTCCTGCTGTTTAACTACCGCTTCCCCTGGAATAACCGGGCGAGAATTTTCCTGGGTGACAGTGGTGCCAATGTTCTCGGTTTCCTGATTGCGGTCCTGTTCCTGATGGCAAGCCAGGGGCACTACACGGGGCAGATCCAGGTGTTGACGCCGGTGACCGCACTCTGGTTGCTCTTCATTCCACTGATCGATATCGCTGGCGTGATCTGGCGCCGCAGCCGTCGCAGTCGCTGGCCGGTATCCGATGACCGCGAACACCGGCACTACATTCTGGTCGACAGCGGTGTACCGGTTTCGCGTGCAGTGAACGGCCTGTTTATGGCATCGCTCCTGCTGGCCGGCCTGGGCGTTACGCTTTTCTACCTGGGCGTCAACGAAAGCTGGTCTTACGTTATTTTCATGGCCTGCTGCGTGGCGTACTTCCTGGTCACCAACAGGATGACACGACAGGCGGCCGACTGACGTGGAGCGCCTGGTCTTCCTGCTGGTGGGATGCCTGGTACTGACCTGGTCGGTTGCACACCTGTATCGGGTTGCCGCGCTGGCATTGCAGATCGTTGATACACCCAATCATCGCAGTGCGCACCGGCAGGCAACTCCCACGGGAGCGGGGATTGCGTTCATCGGTATTTTCGGGCTGTCGCTGTTGCTTGTGGACCAGTCCGGTACCCTGTCTTCTGCGGGTGAAATATTCTACGACCTGCTGCCGCCCCTGTTGCTGGTAGCAGCTGTGGGTTTTGTCGATGATATGAAACCCTTGCCCTGGACCGTTCGCGCCCCGGTACATCTGTTAGCTGCCGGCTGGATCGTCAAGCAGCTTGGTTTTCCAGTCCTGGTTGTTTTTGGTGTTTCGCTGGATCTGGGCTTTGCCGGGATCGTGCTTGGCACCCTGGGTCTGATGTGGCTGCTGAACCTGTATAACTTTATGGATGGCATAGACGGTATCGCGACGGCTGAAGCGATCTTTGTGCTGGGCTCCGTCGTACTGCTCGGTCTTCTGTTCGATCTCTCCGGTCTCTCGCAGCCGCTGCTCACTTTGCTGGCCTGTTGTTTCGGGTTCCTGCTGATCAACTGGCCCAAAGCGAAAGTCTTCATGGGTGATGGCGGCAGCGGGTTTCTGGGGCTGATACTCGGTTCGCTGCTGCTCGCGGAACAGGTGGTGAACCCGTGGGTCTGGCTGATACTGCTGGGCTGGTTTATCACCGACACCGGCCTGACGATCCTGATGCGGCTGGCACGAGGCGAGAAAGTCTACGAGGCGCATTCCCAGCATGCTTATCAGCATTTGAACCGGAGGTATGGCACGAGTCGAACACTGCTGCTGATCGGCGCGATCAATATCGGCTGGCTGCTGCCCTGCGCCGCTGTCGCCACTATCGCTCAGGATTGGGCGATGGTTCTGCTAGGATGTGCATGTTTGCCGCTGCTGATCTTTCAGTATTATTGCGGGGCAGGGCGAGCAGGGTCTTCCTGAACCCGAAGGGTGAAGGATCTCAATACCCGATACCCGCGACAACCAGCAACCAACGGTATACCCGACAACATGACCGAAGCCAGACAACTCTCAGACCGCGCCAAGCGCAATCTGATGATGCTTGCGGATGCTATCGTGCTGCCGCTGGCGCTGTGGTTCGCGGTCGCGCTGCGCTACGGGGATTTCTACAAGGACATGACAGCCTTCTGGTGGCTGTTTCCGATTGCTTCTGTGCTGGGTGTGGTGGTCTTCAAGCGCCTGGACCTGTACCGCGCCATCGTTCGCTACATCGGCCCCAGTTCCATGCTGCCGGTGATCCAGGGTGTCAGCGTTGCTGCAGTGGGTGTGTCCCTGGCAGCCTACCTGACCGGGGCGGTCACCTTCCCGCGTTCGGCGCCGGTGATCTTCTGGTTTATCGCCATCCTGCTGATCGGTGGCGGGCGCATCGTGGTCCGCGCCTACTTTTATGGTCTGTTTAACAACTACCTGGTGCGAGAAGCGGTCGCTATTTACGGTGCTGGCGATTCCGGTGCCCAGCTTGCCATCGCACTGCTCAACGGCAGCGAATACATGCCGGTGGCTTTTATCGACGACAACCGCAGCCTGCGCAAGAACACCATCCACGGTATTCGAGTCTATGATGCGACCCAGGTTGAAACCCTGGTGGAAAGCTTCGGCATCAAGCGCATTCTACTCGCGTTGCCAGCGATCAGCGGCGAGCAGCGACGCCAGATTCTGAACCGGCTGGCTGATCTGCCGGTGCAGATCAGCACAGTACCCCATCTCAATACCCTGGTGTCTGGTGCCGGTCAGCAGCCGCGAATTGAG
>JAQCAK010000435.1 GCA_027621895.1 Pseudomonadota bacterium
TCTATGTGCTCGAGCAGGGTGAGGTTGAAGTTTCTATCCCCGGTTACGAGGGTGTGCTGGCCAGGCTGACCGAGGGCCATTCCTTCGGCGAACTTTCGCTGTTCAACGCTGACGACACGGCTTCAGCAACTGTGACTGTATCCTCGGATCAGGCGGTACTGAATTTCTGTCCGAGGGACCTGCTGGTCGAGGCACTGGAGAAAGACGAACTGCTCGCAGCAGGTTTTTACCATGGCAGCGCGCTGCTGGTTTCAAACCGGCTCAGAACCACCAATCAGAAGATCAGCGGTGAAATCGCCCAGTCGATCAAAATGGCCAGCTCTCTGATTGAAGAAATCTCCACGCTGGGCAACCTTGGCACGTCGCAGGAGGAGATCAAGACGGCAGGCTCACAAATCGTTTCGGGCATGACAGCTATCCTGAAGCGTCTGCTGGTCATGAAACAGGCAGGGCAACCTGTCGCAACCTCAGAGATCGCAGAACTCGCCGACAAGGCCAAAGAAATTTACTACTCAGACTTCCAGGTGTTCGAGAAGGTGCATCACCAGCTGACGCTTTTAGGCCAGCACCTGGACAATGTCACCCGACTGCTTTCCCAGCAGGAATTGCTGGAAGTTGAGGAAGACTTTTCCCTGCAGGAGCTTTGACGGCAACCGAACTGGCTTCAATCAGTATCCTTCATGCGGGCAGCTGACACGCACCCACCAGAATTTCACCCTGGGCGGTGAAGAACAGCGTCCGCCGACCGGCATTCCTGGAGAGCTGGCGTGATATGCTCTCTCCGCTGCCATAGCCTGTTGAGGGGATTCGACTGATGCTGAAATACATTAACCACTTCAGCACAAGTATCCAACGCCAACTGTTCCAGCTCGACCGCCAGCCGGTTGGCAAAACGACGCTGATCGTTCTGGTCTTCCTCGATGTTTTCATTCTGGGTGCGATTTTCCAGGGCCTTGCTGATCACACCCGACAGCTGACCAGCCCGGCGGAATACATCCCGACAATCTGCCGGGATATCGTCATACATCGAACCTGGCAGCAGGGTACCCGAGTTGAGCAGGTCGCTGATCTGGTGAACAGCTACCACGAACGCGGCAGAAACATGGCTGCCGTTGGCGCTTTGCATCCCCTGTGCAGCCAGCTAGCCACTCACTTTAACGAGGTTAAAAACAGCCCGGAACTCATCAACCTGCTGAAAGCAGTCAGTGAAACCGAGAATGCGCTGGCTGCCACGAGCCAGCGGCTTGAACAGGTGAGAGGTGCTTTCGATACCAGCCTGAAAACCGTTGAAACTCGCCCGGGTGCCAGCGACCCGGTAGCAGCGCTTGAAACCCGGGTCAAAGAACAGACCCGTTCGATCAACGAACTGGAGGAGAATCGAGTCAGGCTGTACGAACAGCTCAGGCAGAATGAATCCTTTACCGCGCTGACGACTGCGCTTGAGAGTACAAGCCTCGCCGACCGGGATCAGCTGGCCGCCGAGTATCGAAAGCTAAGCCTGTGGTTCCCCCTGAAGCGCCTGGGGATGGAAGCCATCTTCATCTTGCCCATCATCTTCGCCTTCTGGTTCTGGAACACCCGGAGCCTCAAAAACAACAGGCCATTTCAGACCCTGGTCTCTACTCACCTGCTGGTGGTGGCGTTTATCCCGCTGGTTATCAAATTCGGCGAACTGGTTTATGACATCCTGCCTCAACGGCTGCTGGTCACGGTTCTGGAACTGCTGGAGCGCCTGGGTCTGGTAGCCATCTGGCATTACCTGCTGATGGCCGCTGTCATCAGCATGGCCCTCGCGATGATCTACGTATTCCAGAAAAAGCTGTTTTCCCCCGAACGCGAGCATGCAAGACGGATCACTCGCGGTCTTTGCCAGCAATGCGCCAGCCGCTTACCCGGGGGCAGCAGTGCCTGCAGCCTTTGCGGCTTTCAACAGTTTCATCACTGCGATCACTGCGGAGATCTCACCTGGGTGTATGGGCCTTTCTGCCGGTCCTGCGGCGCCCCGCAGACCTAAGAACGGGATCAGGCGCTCACGAGTCCAGCCTTTTATGCAACGCTGCAAGCCCCTGCCAGTCTTCCATATCCTGGTCAGGATTTTCGGCACGAAAGCGTGCGTAAAGATCGATTCCCAACCTGTCCTCCAGGATATCTAACTCAATACCCTTTTCTTTCAGAAAAGCCTCATTGCCTGCTGCATTCGTGACATCTCCAACAACCACGCGACGGAATCCCCGCATATAAATCAACGTCGCGCAAACATCACAGGGACTGAGACTGGTATAGAGCGTCGTGGCGCTGAAATCTATCCGGCCGGCATCCCGAATAGCAGAGGTTTCACCATGATTGTACGGATCATTTGCCTGAACCAGGGTGTTGTGGCCCTTGCCTGCAATCTGACCGGTGTTGTGATCAACGATCACTGCTCCGATTGGGCAGCCACCTTCCTGGTAGCTTTTCTCTGCGAGCAGCACAGCAATCCGCATGAGATGTTCATCGGTCAACCCTGCAACAAAGTCACGATCCACCAGGGCGGGTAGACTGCGGGTCGGCATGTAAGCGATGGCTCTTAAGGCGGCATCAGTTATCTCTGCCTGCTTGCTGAGGAGTGCATCCATCTTATGAGCCCTGGGGAAAGTGGGGGTAAAGGGGCAGATTCAAACAGGGAAAAACGAACCTGCCCCCCTTTTTTCTCAGTCCCGCTGGTAGGTTCCTACAAGGCGGTTCATGCCGATCAATCGAGGTTCGATTCTGGCCAGGAACTCATGCATGCCAAGCCCTTCCTCAATCGGGCTGTCGTCATTTAACGCCAGGATC